>DAORKI010000212.1:0-1450 GCA_035439485.1 Bacteroidia bacterium | reverse complement strand
CGTTTGAACTTTTGCGCTAAAAATCCCCGCCTTCGGCAATACCCAAACCGTTATAAGTAATACCACCAGCGAGTTGCATCAACTCCAAATTGTATTTTAGTTTTAGAGTTTATTTTATTGCAGAGCTTAATATGTTTTTTATTGATCCAAAAGACAAAACAAAATAGTAAATTCGCAATTATAAAATGAAGTCAAATGAGAATAAAGCAATTGATAACATTACTGTTTTGCAATTTATTTGCCATCAATAGCTATTGCCAAAGTTTTGTAAATGGTGACTTGGATGGTATAGTAAACGGTCCTAGCTGTCTACCAACAGATTGGCAAAATGTTCCATATACTGATGTGAATTGCCTTGCCTTGAACCTTTATGAGGACTCACCTGACTTGACGGATATAAATGGGCCCGGCCCTCTTAATGGCACGAAAGGGAATCCTTTTAGTGGCACTACTTTTATAAGTGGTCAATTTGGAACAGGCAACAATACAAATCATTTTTGGCAGGAGGGCATCATGCAAACTGTTACTGGTTTCACTATTGAAGAAACTTATACTATACGTTTTCATCAAACTGTGACCAGAAATCTTAATGCCTTAGATAAGTCAGGTTCATGGGCGGTATATATTGACACTGTGCTTGCAGGAATTACAGATCCAACTTATAGTAATGAACCAGTTGGGAGTTTAACTCAACGGTGGGAGGCAAGAAGTATTACTTTTACAGCAAGAGCTACAACACACCTTATTAAGTTTTTACCCATGGATGATGATACCAATTATATAAGCTCCACAATTGATACTTTAGGAGCCCTGCGTATGGGCCTTGATAGTATAGCTTTTGTTATTCCTACAAGCTTAAATGAGCAAAAGGTCAATGGTGGATTTAGTTTGTTTCCTAATCCCAATAATGGAACATTCAGTGTACTTTGCTATGGTAATTCAAATTTCAATTTGGTTATCTATGACAATAAAGGAGCCAAGGTTTATGAGGAAGTTTCAAAACCCAACCAAAGTGTATTAAATATTGATATTAGCAATTCGCCTAAAGGACTTTACTATTTGCTTATTACCAACGAAAAAAATCGACAGAATATTAAAATTACTGTTTTAAAATAAAGTTAATTAAGCACTCTCAATCACATTGCTTAAATCATTTTGTGACGACCATTGTGTGGCAATCATTTTTGAGAAGCATTGTAAATAGAGTGTATTTTGACAATCATAATGCTTAGACAATCAAAGTTTAAAATCGGAATTTTAATTGATGACGCTCATTCTGCTTACCCCACCAAACCCCGCCCGATTTGCATGGATGGCATGATTGGTGTTTTGAAGTAGAGAGTGGGTGGTACTACTTATAACAGCACCTAAAATAAATTGGCTTCATTGTGCTTCTAATGAAAATTTGTTTTACATTTGAAATGTGGTTTCCAAAAGAAAGTTTATACTT
>DAORKI010000211.1:0-1614 GCA_035439485.1 Bacteroidia bacterium | reverse complement strand
GCATAATGCGGTTTTTTGAACCAATCGCCAAGGTTGATATAACGTGCATTGTTGGGCAAAGCAATATCTAAAAGTAAATGCCTATGACCAAAAACAAAGAAGTCGTAATGTTTTTTTTGTAATACTTCTTTGCAATAAATAATAAGCCATTCTTTGTCATCTCCCATAAAAATTTCATCAACAGGGCCATTAGCAGCACGGCTTTTGCCCGACCAAAAATTAGCTAAGCCTATCCCAAAATTTGGATGCAAACGTGCAAATAACCATTGTGATAGGGGTGAAGCAAACACCTTTTTAATAAATTTATAACCTTTATCACCAGGGCCTAAACCATCGCCATGTCCAATATAAAACTGTTTGTTATTGATGTTCACTTCAATTGGATTTCGGTATAATGTTACCCCTAATTCTTTTTCAAGATAGCCAAAAGTCCACATATCATGATTTCCAGTAAAATAGTGAATTTGAATTCCTTTATCGCTGAGTGAGGCAATTTTTCCTAATAATCGTGTATAGCCTCTTGGTACAACAGTTTTATATTCGAACCAAAAATCAAAAATATCGCCAACTAAAAAAATATGTTGGGCATCAATTTCGATGTCACATAACCATTGCACAATTTTTTTTTCACGTAATAATGATTGTTCAGCATTGGGCACTCCTAAATGAAAATCGCTAGCAAAATATACCTTTTTGCCATCTTGAAGTACAATATTTGATAGTGTTTGTTGCAATATTAATAGTTTTTACTTAATTGTACCATGCTGTAAATTAAATCAGAATAATTGGCTTCGGCATTAAATTTATTTTGCCAAGTTTCATAGGCATTTCTTCTATAGTTAAAATAATTTTCATCATTTAAGTGATAAAGTTTGGTGAGCTTATCAATAATTTCACTTGGCTCAGGATTGGGACTAAGTAAGAACCCATTTTTTTCGTTTTCAATTATTTCTGAAACTCCACCAACATCAGTTCCAATAACAGGAATGGAAAATGACATAGCCTCCATCATACTCACAGGAATTCCTTCATAGCTACTTGTATTGATAAGCGCATCAAAATGTGTTTTATTTAAATAGGCATACACCTCCTTTTTGGGTATGTCGCCAGTTAAAACATACTTGACATTTGATTTATTAAATAACCTGTTAAAAGCATATTGCTTGATATCTAAATGATCGTTGCCTTCGCCAATGTGATGCCACTCCACATTAAATCCTTCTAGCTGTTCAAGTGCAGCCACCAACAAATCAATACGCTTAATTTTACCTAAAAATGCTAAGCTTAAAATTTTAAGTGTTTTTTCTTTTGGTTCCAACCTTATATTTTGCACTTTTTCAACGCCTAAATAGCTAACAATTAGTTTTTCGGGATTAACGTAAGGAACTTTTTTTAAAATGTATTGCTTTGTTTGTTCCGAAACGGGAAAAACAGCATCAATACGATTAAACATTGTACTTCTTAATGGTAAATAATAGTCAGGCGCTCGCTCAAAATATAAATCCCAATTATGCAAACGAGTAAACGCACCTGCAATTTTATATTTCTTCCTTAAATTCCCAATGCCTAATGTGTATTCATTGCACCAATAGGTGTAGCAGGTAGTGCGATGAA
>DAORKI010000210.1:0-1860 GCA_035439485.1 Bacteroidia bacterium | reverse complement strand
TTGGACAATCAACCGACCAATATTGGGGTGACCAACCTTTTACTTCAGGCCCAGTTTATCTGGGTGCTTTAGTTTGCTTTCTTTTTGTATTGGCAATGTTCCTTGTAAAAGATAATATAAAATGGTATTTATTGGCAGCTACAGTGTTAGCTATTATGCTTTCATGGGGTAAAAACTTTATGGGCTTAACAAATTTATTTATGGATTATTTGCCTGGCTACAATAAATTCAGAGCAGTAAGTATGACCTTGGTTATTGCTGAATTTACTATTCCTTTAATTGCCATTTTAGGTGTACGTGAAATAGTTTTAAATCCAAGTATTTTGAAAGAAAAGCGCAATGCATTTTACACTGCTTTAGGATTAACTGCTGGTTTATGTTTAGTTTTTTATTTAGCTCCAACAGCATTTCAAGATTTTTATAAGGCTGGCGAATACGAAAATGTTGCTTCACAACTTAAAAAAAGTGGCGCGGCTCCCGATCAAATTCAACAATTTATGAGCGGCATGGAAACAGCTCGAATCAGTGTTTTTAAATCAGATGCAATGAGAAGTTTTATGTTTATCATTCTTGGTGCAGGCTTATTATTTGTATACTCATTAAAAAACTTTAATAAAAACTATTTGTATGCAGGCTTAGGTTTATTAATATTGATTGACTTATGGGCAGTTGACAAAAGATATGTGAATGAAAAAAATTATATTTCTAAGAGTGCAATGGAAAATCCTCATGTGCCAACAGCTGCTGATGAGCAAATATTAAAGGATACTGATCCGCATTATAGAGTTATGAATGTTGCCACAAGCCCTTTTCAAGATGCTACCACATCTTATTTTCATAAATCAATTGGAGGATATCATGGCGCAAAATTAAGAAGGTACCAAGATTTATATGAGCGCCAAATTTCTAAAAATAATATGCAAGTATTAAATATGCTCAATGCTAAATATTTTATAGTGCAAAATCAGCAAGGTGGTGAACCAATGGCACAAAGAAATCCTTCAGCATTGGGTAATGCTTGGTTTGTGAAAGAACTAAAATGGGTTGCTAATCCCGACTCTGAAATTAATGCCTTAAGCAATTTTAATCCTGCCAATACTGCCATAATTGATAAAAAGTGGGAAAAAGAAATAAATGCAAATGCCTTTCAATTTGATTCAACCGCTAACATTAAACTAAAATCTTATAAGGCCGATGAGTTAGTTTATGAAGCTCAATGCGCTAAACCTCAACTTACAGTTTTTTCTGAAATTTACTATCCTAAAGGTTGGAATGCTTATGTTGATGGAAAGTTAATGCCACACTTTGGTGTAAATTATGTTTTAAGAGCCATGATATTACCTGCTGGCAAACATGAAGTAGTTTACAAATTTGAACCTGATTCATATTACAAAGGAGAAAAGATTGCCATGGCTGGCTCAATTTTATTGTTTTTATTTGTGATTGCAGGAATTTTTATGCAAAGTAAAAACAATAAAAACACATTTAATGAGGCCTAAAATTAAGTTAAATCAGCATAATTCAATTATATTTTAAATTACAATTGTCTGAATTTCCTTCAATTATTTAACGTTTAATTCAAAATCAATAACGTTTAAAATAACCTAATGTTTTTGTTTAAAACCTATATATTATAAACATTGCATTTATTTTTTTGTAGAACTAATACCTTTACTTATTATAAATTAGTCCAAGAGTTTATGGTATATTGCCGATAGATTGTCTGTTATAATTCAATCAGTTGGACTATTTAGAAACCATATCGGTATAAAAAATAAATAGTCGTCCCTCAAAAAGTCCAATTTCTATAGGCCTATTGGATTTCCTAAATAATTCGTAAAAATAAATTACCAAGAATTT
>DAORKI010000209.1:0-1982 GCA_035439485.1 Bacteroidia bacterium | reverse complement strand
AAAAAACAATACACATGTGAATAATCCCTTTTGCGGAATAACACCATACTAAAGCTATTGTAACATATCACAAACTATCATCATGGATTGTATAGAACTCAGACTTCTTTTAAATTTAAATATTCAAAAGTTATTTCCAAACCATACCCACGCAAGTTTAACTTGCTAGATTAAAATAAACCGAAGCACAGCTTCGCTTTTACTGGGATTCTCCTTATTTACTTTTATAATTAAGTTTTACAATCGGATTAGAATATGCACTTAAATTGTTAATTTTATTCAAAATCCATAAATTTCTTTCTGACTTATTCTCATACCAATAATTCTGATCAATTAAATCATGATAAACATCAACACTATCTAAAATTCTTTTGTAGTCATTATCATAATTTTCTAAGAATTCTTGTTCTGTTTTATATTTTGTAGTATAAAGTTTTCTTAGTTCCCTTGCCCATAACTCACAAATATTAAAATGGGTTTGCTCATGAATCAAAGTTGTACTATCAGTATAAAATCCTTTATATATGAAGGAACTTGAATCTCTGCAAAACTCAGCTCTAACTTTTATTATGATATAATCATCCTCAATCTCGACAAAATTCGTAACTAAAACATGACTTTGAGCCACAATAGCTTCAGTAAACTTTGCATCTTTATTAATTCGTTTAAAATCAAGAAAGGTTAAAACTTGCCTTTCATCCCAAAATATTGGATTACAGTTTTTACCATTAAAAAAGAGTATAAAAGCTATTATACATATAAAAATTTCTTTTTTCATTCATTCTTTAGTCTATAATTAATTGAAGTTCCATTGCCACTTGAACCATTATCAAGTCTAGTGAAAATTATTATCGGGTTAATTCTAACATTATTATCAACATATCTTGTTAAAATTGTAATCATATTAGAAGCCGCTCTTTCCATTGAAACATTTCTTAAGAATCCAGCCTGCTGATTGGTCGCAACTCCAGGAACCAAGTTATAGTCAATTGTTACACTTATTGATTTAAGGTCTTTACCTAATGGCTTTAATGCAGCTCCAACTTGATTTAAAAAATTCACCATTTGAAAACTTAAATCACCTGGTTGGTCTATCATTGCTGGTGTTATAGCTGTAGAAGGAACAAAACCTGCACCATCATTAAAAGTAGGCAAAATTGGTCTTGTTGGTTTTTGATTATTAGCATTTGGTATTTTTTGAAGTACTAGGTTTGGTTTTAACACCACTTCAGGCCTATCTAAAGCTTTAAATCCAATTGGTGTAATTTTTTCAAGTGGTGTTTTTCGTGATAGATAATCATTGGAGGATACCTTTTGATAAAAATGATCTCCTTTCCCGGAAAGTCCTTTGGCGTCAGGATTCCAAAATATTTCCATATCTCCAGCCATTCCATTATTCTTTTTTGCAATCTCTACCATTGCAGGTGAAGCAAAGCCATACCCTTTATCCTTATCACCATTATATGTCGTTCTTACCTCAAAATTATTAATGTTTTTGTTTTGAGGATACTTATTATTAGATTCATCGCCCTTTCCTAAATTATTTAAACCCGATGGTGGGCTACTTGCCTGCGGTTGATTCTCCCCTGCACAGCCATCTCCATTCGTTCCCTCCCCATTCACATCATATTTCACAATTGGGTTATTAGCTGCAAACACATAAGAACTTTGGTGTATATATTCCAAGGCCTTGGGGTCTACACTGCTAAACCTACACAGCCAGGGGGCGTAGTATCTTGCACCATAGTAGTATAGGCCGGTCTCTTCATCTTGTTCTTTCCCACAATATTTGTAGCGTTTCCTAGGTACATCAATATCATTTTCAGGTGCGCTGTATGAAGTGCCTCCAAATGGGTAGTACTCTTCATAACTTATAATATCCGCATTTTGGTCAAGTTCTAAGCCTACACTTTGCAAAACATTGCTGTATTGGTAACGTATAGTTTCTACCTCTCCACTACCGCTTGGTAAGGTGCTTGGTG
>DAORKI010000208.1:0-1993 GCA_035439485.1 Bacteroidia bacterium | reverse complement strand
CCGTTTAAAAATGACTTTTTGAGGGACGACTAATTAATAATTGCTTCAAATAATATTGAGGTTATTGTATTACAATTTTTTTTATTGCAGAACCACATTTCAACAAATAAACTCCTGCATCCAATGCGCTAATATCAACCACTGTTTGTATGCTTTTAGCTTGTAACTGCAGTACTTTTTTTCCTTGCAAATCATAAAATTCAATAGGCAGTGCTTGGTCTCTAAAATTAATGCTTAATTTTTGTTGCGCTGGATTAGGAAATACCTCAAAAATATCATTGTCTTCATTTAATATATTTACATCAACAGTGGTGTTGCTGCTGGCAATAGTTTTGGCAAACCATATATTTAATCGCCCATTCCGTGTATCGCCCCATACAGTATATAAGGTATCACCAGAATAAACCGCACTTAAAAAATCATTGCCATCGCCTGCCACAATTGAATCAAATGGAATAAACTGACTCGATAGCATTTGGTTAGTTCCAAATGTAGCGCCATTATCATTGCTTATGGCATAATAAATATCATAGCCTATATTCCAAAATCCAGTGCCCGCATCATTTCTTCTATCGCGCCACACCGCAGCAATTGCACCTTGTTGGTTGTAGGCTGCCCATACTAAATCTTGTTGCTTTCCATTATTTAAGGCATCATCATTTACACGAATGGGTGTGCTCCAGCTCAAACCTCCATCAGTACTATTCGAAGCTTTAATATCAGCATCTCCAGCGTTGGGGACTGGACCAATAAAAAACAATTTATTAGCATCACTAGGATGGGCCAAAAGCGTATAGCCATTTTTTAAATTGGTATCTTGTCCAGTTGGTAAAGCTGTATATACCAAATTGTAATTAAAACTTTGTCCCTGATTTGATGAACTAGCCATATAATAACATGGCAACACATTTTGCGAAGAAACATAACTAGGGTAAATTGCACAAAACTTCCCATTAGCTGTGGTAGTTGGCGCTGCCATAGGCGCAGCAATAGCATTTCCTACCAAATAACCCGCAGTATCTAAAGTGTTAATAGAAGTCCAAGTATGGCCACTATCGGTTGAAACTTTATAATAAGGTCTGTTGGGTGGAGCAATCCAAGGTGCGGGTTTAGTAGTAATGTATAGTGTTCCGGCATTGGCTGTTGATGACTTGTCAACCACCAACCAAGGGCGGTCAATGGGGCGTTTGTTAGCCACATCATACATATCGAAAGCCTTGCTGGGAGTGTCCCAATTGAGGCCACCATCGGCAGAACGCGCCACATAAATACCACCACTATCGGGGTTTTGTTTGTAATCAATATAGCACAAATACAAATAACCATAGGCATCAAAAGCCATGCTTACATCGGCCGAACCTTGGGCAGTGCTCATATGCGGTAAGGTATTGGCAACACTCCAGGTATTACCACCATCAAAGCTGGCGCGTGTTTTAATGGCAATTCTAAAAAGGCCTGCACTAAATTTCATGCTCATCCAGGCTGTAACTAAATTTTGAGGATTAGCCGGATTTATTGCAATGTAAGGCTCACCATCAAAGAGCACGCCATTGCTCATGTTGGTATTTGTGGGCTGTGCCTTTAAAAAATGAAAGGGCAACCAAAAAAGCAACGCAAGTAAAATATTTTTCATAGGCATATGACGAACAAATCAACAAAAGGTTTAAGCAAACAAAGTTAAGGTTATATTTGAGATCCAACTCTCAAACGCAATGCCTGAAGCTGCAGCTCATTCGCTCATCGTTTTATTGCCACAGATTCACAGATTAAAATAATAAACACTAGGCGCACAAAAAAACGTTTCCATTTTCAAATAGCGTTGGCACATCGGCACATTGCTTCATTGGCACATTGAACCAACCGCAAAGTCCGCAAAGTCTGCATCATCATCACATCAGCTAATCAGTTAATCAATTTCACTTTCAAATTCACATATTTTCAAATTCACACATTTTCAAATTCACACATTTTCAAATTCACACATTCTCAAATT
>DAORKI010000207.1:0-2169 GCA_035439485.1 Bacteroidia bacterium | reverse complement strand
AGGCCAACATCTCTCCCGTTTAAAAATGACTTTTTGAGGGACGACTAATTAATTTGAATAAAGCTCTCTATAAGTAATGATTGTAAAGATTTTGTTCTAATAATTTAACTCAAATTTAGTATTAGTCAATGTTGAATTGTTTTTACAATTGAAAATTAATCCTTGAGCAATGGATTAAAAACATTTATTAAGCAGGATTACTTTTATAAAATCAAAGGTTCAGCAATTAGGTTTTT
This sequence comes from Bacteroidia bacterium, assembly GCA_035439485.1. GTDB lineage: Bacteria > Bacteroidota > Bacteroidia > UBA4408 > UBA4408 > CAIKXD01. The sequence continues at coordinate 1,933 of DAORKI010000207.1, read as the reverse complement.
GCAAATGATAAACTAGGGTTAATTTGTTGTATTAACTTTAAATGATATAATCGACCATTCCTAGTCATGATAAAGGTATATTCATCATGATACAGCACTATAAATTTTAATAGTGGAGTTAAACGCTTAAGCCTTAGTTTTTTTTGCTGCTAATGTAAATTACTGCTTTTTCGTCAAAAAAATTTTCTTGAAAGTAGTTTTTGATACTGTAAATTTTGTAACTTTTTTTTGTTTCAGATAACTCGTCTTTTAAATTTCCTCCTTTTAAAAGCAACCATCCGTTGGGCTTTTGATGAAAGTGATTTTTACTTATTAAATCTTTTGTCCAATTAATAATTTCAATAGCAGGTGCAACTGCCCTACTGACAACAAAATCAAAATGGGACTTTAGGTGTTCAGCTCTGCTATGATAAGCTTTCACGTTTTTTAAATCCAATTCTTTCACTACAGCATTAACCACTTGAATTTTCTTACCTATGCTATCCACTAAAGTAAAATTACAATCGGGAAACATAATAGCTAAAGGGATACCTGGAAATCCACCGCCAGTACCTACATCTAATATATCGGTATTGGGTTTAAAATTAATTACTTTAGTTATGGCAAGGCTATGTAAAATGTGTCTTTCATAAAGCGCATCAATGTCCTTTCTTGAAATAACATTAATTTTTTCATTCCATGAGGAATATATAGCATGGAGTTTAGCAAATTGCTCTATTTGAGTAACACTTAAATCTTTAAAATAATGACTGATTATATCCACTTAAAATAATTAAAATTTATTGCAATGATAAGTAATTCAGAATTATTCTTAACAAAGTGATTTGAACATTCAACTATTTCGACTTACATTTGTTGTTTATTTATTATCAAAAAGACATTTTAAAACTCTAATAATGTATACAGATCAATTTGTAAACCGTCACAATGGCCCACGAAAACATGAAGTGGATTCAATGTTAAAAACTATTAATGCTTCTTCGGTAGATGAGTTAATTAATCAAACTGTTCCAAGTGCAATTCGACTTAAAAAACCGCTGAATATTGCCCCTGCCATGAGTGAGTTTCAGTATCATCAACATTTAAAGACTATTGCTTCAAAAAACAAGGTACTAAAATCATATATAGGATTAGGTTACTATAACACCATAATTCCTGCCGTAATTCAAAGAAATATATTAGAAAACCCGGGTTGGTATACAGCATATACACCCTATCAAGCTGAGATTGCACAAGGACGCTTAGAGGCCATTTTGAACTTCCAAACCATGGTGATGGATTTAACTGGGATGGAAATAGCGAATGCATCATTGCTTGATGAAGGTACTGCTGCTGCTGAAGCAATGACGATGTTGTTTCATAATAGAAGCAGAGAGGCCGTTAAAAAAAATTCGAATAAATTTTTTGTAGATAAAAATTGTTTTGATCAAACCATTGATGTGCTTAAAACAAGAGCAGTTCCAGTTGGGATTGAATTGGTATTTGGTGATTTTAAAGATATTAAACTTGATGATTCTTATTTTGGTTCACTAATACAATATCCTGCCAAAGATGGCGCCATCAACAATTATAAGAAGTTTGTTGACGAAGTAAAGCCACTTGGCATTGGTGTTGTAGTCGCTACTGATTTGCTCAGTTTAGCATTATTAACACCTCCAGGATTTTGGGGAGCTGATGTGGTGGTAGGGAATTCTCAAAGATTTGGAGTACCAATGGGGTTTGGCGGACCACATGCTGCCTTTTTTGCTTGCCGTGAGGAGTTTAAAAGAGTAATCCCAGGAAGAATTATTGGAGTTTCAATTGATGCATCTGGCAATCCTGCTTTGCGTATGGCTTTGCAGACAAGAGAGCAACATATAAGAAGAGACAAAGCTACTTCAAACATATGTACTGCTCAAGCTCTACTAGCCATAATGGCTAGTATGTATGCTGT
>DAORKI010000206.1:0-2345 GCA_035439485.1 Bacteroidia bacterium | reverse complement strand
AGAATTATTCAAACGCAAACTGTAAAGAAATTTGATAACGCACTTCCTTTAGAGTCAAACAATCCTCTTTTACCAACAATAGAATACATTAGAAGTAATATCAGAGAAACTATCCATTTAAAAGAATTGAGCGACAAAGCGTGTATGAGTACTACTTCTTTTTACCGCTATTTTAAACGTGAGTTAGGCATGAGCCCGATTGAATATATTTTGAATGAAAAAATAAAATATGCAAAAAAATTATTGAGTAATCCCAATATTCAAGTAAATGAAGTTTCTTATGCAACTGGTTTTGAGGACTGCAATTATTTTATTCGTTTATTCAAAAAATACGAAGGCATTACTCCAAAACAATACCAGTTATTAAATTTTAATGGATGATTATTCGTTATACCTCACATCTTCTAGATTATTCAATTCATCTTCTGTAAACAATCTGTAGTGTACTTTAAACGTTTTTCCTAGCGGTGTTTCTAGAGAAAATCCTCCTGGGCCAAAACCCTCAAGAACATCTAGTGTAAAATGAGCGTGTTTCCAATATTCGAATAAATCTTTGTCAACCCAAAAATCGAACCCCATAATAGAACCGATACACACATCGCCATATCTTAAATAAAAACCACCTTTTTCAAAACACTGTGGTTGAGTTCCTTCACAACAACCTCCAGCTTGATAAAACATTAAATCACCATGTTTTTCATTAAGAGTTTTTATAAGTTCCACTGCATCTGGAGTTGAATCAAGTCTTTTTAATTTTTCCATATATAAAAATAATTAACCGCAAGCTATTAAACTTGCGGTTTAATTAATTATTAACTTTCACTATTAAAAGAACCCTAATTTATTTTTGTTGTAAGAAATAAGCATGTTCTTAGTTTGACGATAATGACCGAGCATCATTTTATGATTTTCTCTACCAATACCAGATTGCTTATAACCACCAAATGGCGCACCAGCTGGATAAGCATGATACTGATTTACCCATACTCTACCAGCTTTTATAGCTCTTGGAACTTGATACAGTTCGTGTGCATCACGAGTCCAAACACCAGCACCAAGACCATACATAGTATCATTTGCAATTTCGATAGCTTCTTCAGTAGTTTTAAAGGTAGTTACTGCCAAAACTGGTCCAAAAATTTCTTCTTGAAAAATTCTCATTTTATTATTCCCTTTAAATACAGTAGGTTGAATATAATAACCGCCTTCTAACTCACCACCAAGATGGTTTACATTTCCTCCACATAACAATTCGGCTCCTTCTTCTTTACCTAATTTGATGTAAGAAAGTATTTTATCTTTTTGAATTTGTGATGCTTGTGCACCCATCATTACTGTAGGGTCAAAAGGATTACCCGTTTTAATTGCTTGAATTCTAGCGATAACTTTATCAATAAATCTATCATAAATAGACTCATGAATTAACAATCTTGAAGGACAAGTACAAACTTCTCCTTGATTTAGAGCAAAAAGAGCAACGCCTTCTAGTGCTTTATCCAAAAATTCATCATCAGCATCCATAACCGATGGGAAAAAAATATTTGGAGATTTTCCTCCTAATTCTAATGTAACTGGGATAATGTTTTCGGTTGCATATTGCATTACCATTCTCCCAGTAGCTGTTGAACCTGTAAATGCAGCTTTAGCAACTTTTGGGTTAGTTACTAATGTTCTACCTAATTCTGCACCAAATCCGTTCACAACATTTACAACACCTGCAGGTAATAAATCTCCAATTAATTCCATCAAAACCATGATTGAAATTGGCGTACTTTCTGCTGGTTTTAACACCACACAATTTCCTGCTGCCAAAGCTGGAGCTAATTTCCACACAGCCATCAAAATTGGGAAATTCCAAGGAATAATTTGCGCAACAACGCCTATTGGCTCATGAACAATAATAGAAACGGTATCTTTGTCCAATTCAGATATTGAACCTTCTTCGGCACGAATAACTCCAGCAAAATAACGAAAATGGTCAATTGCCAAGGGTAAATCCGCAGCCATAGTTTCTCTAATTGCTTTACCATTATCCAATGTTTCAACAGCGGCAAGATGCTCAAGATTGGCTTCCATTCTATCAGCAATTTTGTTTAGAATTATACTTCTTTCTGTAGAAGAAGTTTGCCCCCAAGTTTTGAAAGCTTCATCAGCAGCATTTACAGCTAATTCTATATCCATTTTGGCAGAATGAGCTGCTTTTGCCATTAGTTTTCCATCAACTGGAGATAGTACTTCGAAGTATTGTCCAGTAGAAGGTGCAGTCCATTTTCCGTTAATGTAGTTATCGTACTTTTCTTTTAATTGTGGTCTTTGAATTAAATTACTCATAATTTTATTTTTTT
>DAORKI010000205.1:0-2353 GCA_035439485.1 Bacteroidia bacterium | reverse complement strand
ATAAGTGACAAAAATTACCGTAATCATAGTTAACTATAATGTAGCCTACTTTTTAGAACAGTGCCTACATTCTGTTAAAAAGGCTTTACAGCATGTTACAGGAGAGGTTATTGTTGTTGACAATAATTCTGTAGATGGCTCTGTAGCTATGGTTTTACAGAAATTTCCTGAATTCAGCGTAATTGCCAATAAACAAAATACAGGTTTTTCTTTTGCAAATAATCAAGCCCTCAAAATTGCCCATGGCGAATATTGCTTATTACTTAATCCTGATACAGTTGTTGAAGAAGACACTTTTAAGAAAGTAGTTGAATTTATGGATATGCATCCCGATGCAGGTGGCTTAGGAGTAAAAATGATTGATGGTAAAGGAAATTTTTTACCTGAATCGAAAAGAGGTTTACCAACCCCATCTGTTGCATTTTATAAAATATTTGGCTTATCGATGTTATTTCCCAAAAGTAAAATTTTTGGTCGTTATCATTTAGGATACTTAGATAAAGAAAAAACACATGAAGTAGAAATACTTTCAGGTGCTTTTATGTTGATGCGCAAGAGTGTCTTGGATCAAGTTGGATTGCTCGATGAAGCATTTTTTATGTATGGTGAAGATATTGATTTAAGTTATCGTATCATTAAAGGTGGTTACAAAAATTACTATTTTCCTGGAACCAGCATTATTCATTACAAAGGAGAAAGCACTAAAAAAAGCAGTGTAAATTATGTGTTTGTTTTTTATAAAGCCATGGTAATTTTTGCACGTAAGCATTTTAGTGATAAGAATGCCAATTTATTTTCATTACTCATTAACATAGCCATTTATTTGCGTGCTAGTGCTGCTATTGCCACTCGTTTTATCAAAAAACTATTACTGCCAGGTATTGAAGCTTTATTCATATTTGCTGCACTTCAATATTTAGTCAACTATTGGGAAAAAAATGTAAAATATATTCATGGTGGAAATTATCCTGAAGAACTTCTTGGCATTATCATTCCAATATACATAGTAATTTGGTTATTTAATGTATGGATAAGTGGAGGTTACGATAAGCCAATTAAACTAAATAAAATAATTAAAGGGTTTTCTATAGGCACAGCCTTGATTTTAGTTGCGTATGCGCTTATCCCTGAAGATTTGCGTTTTTCACGAGCTATTATTTTATTGGGTGCAGCTGCTGCTGCAGTCATTAGCATTAGCATACGTGTAATTTTAAGTGTTTTAAAAATAAATGGGTATAGTTTAGGCACCGCACAACACAAACGTTTTTTAATTGTAGGCAACTATGATGAATCTAAAAGAGTTGCTGAGTTGCTTGAAAAAACAAGTATTATTCCTTCCTCTATTTTATTTTTGTGTGTTGATGATGATTTGGATAAACCTACTGATTATTTCACAGGCAATTTAAGTCAGTTGGAAGAAAGCATCATGATTCACAAAATTGATGAGATAATATTTTGCGCCAAGGATTTAAGTTCTCAAAAAATTATTGAGCTTATGAGTCGCTTGGTTCAAACCAATGTTGATTTTAAAATAGCGCCACCTGAAAGTCTGTTTTTGGTTGGAAGCAACAGTATTGATAGTGCTGGAGATTTATATGTGATTGATATTAATTCAATAGCAAAGCCAGAAAATAAAAGAAATAAAAGACTTTTTGATATTTTCACTTCAATAATTATGTTGATGTTATTTCCAATACTTTTTATGTTTGTTCAGCATAAAATTGGGTTCCTTAAAAATATATTCTCCGTTTTATTTGGCATGAAATCATGGGTTGGTTACAATTCCATACAAAAACAAGAAGAACCATTATTAAAGCCACTTCCAGTAATTAAAAAAGGTGTGTTATCTCCGGCTGACGGTATAAAAGTGCAACCTAATAACAACAATATCAATAAATTGAATTTATTGTACAGTAAGGATTATACTGTATGGCAGGATTTGAAAATTGTTTTGAGTGCTTTTAAGCAATTAGGTGCTGGTTAAAGCTGATTTTTACCTATTGGTATTTATGTTTTCCATTTGACTATTAAACCTATACAATAATAATGCGATGGGTTATTATAATGGTATTTCGAATATTTTTTTAGAATTTTGATGAAATAAGAATTAAAAATTAAATTTAATGGCTATAATTTAATTTAAGGCTTACATTGTTTAATTTTAACTTGTAAATTATAACTAAATAAAGTAAGAATATCTGGAATTATATTCGTATATGAGTTTCCTAAAGAAAATGTTGGTAAAATTATAATTAACTTATGCTTATAAAATGGAAATTAGTTCAAAATAAATATTTCTTTTATACCGATATGATATTTGTAATAGACCAAATAAATTTGGTCTAACAAATGA
>DAORKI010000204.1:0-2713 GCA_035439485.1 Bacteroidia bacterium | reverse complement strand
TAGTTTCTTATTTTGATAAAGAGGATAAAGCAGTTGGATATACTTATTTTGATGCTCATTATTTCTACACTGAACAATTGGACAAGGATACATTATTTAGATATGCAATTCAATATTTACCGATTTATTCAGATGTTTTAATACCTAAATTGGATAAACATAATTTAATTTTAACCAAATCACATTCAATTAATGGAATTCGTTTAATACTAACAAAGGAATAAATATAACTAGCATGAAAAATCAATTAATCACCATAATTTTAATTACTTTATCCATTAGTTTATTTGGACAAAATGCATTGAGTAATATGCAAAAGTATGTTTATTATAAACAACGTTTTTTAAATAATTTTATAGCAGTGGGTAATGGTATGGGTGAATCATTGCCACTTGATATTAGGCGTATGTCTAAAAGTAATATAGTAAATGGCCCATCGGTCCACGAATTCGGTATTGGTGATGCCACTTTAAGATTAGGCTGGTACATTGCGGTATTAGCAACAGAATATAAATTATTAAATGTCCAAGGTTTAGATACCTACCAAACAACCAAAGAATTGTACTATGCTTTAGAAGCCTTTAACCGTTTAGATTTAAATGCAGAGTCTTATTTCAATTTAGGTAACCCTTACAATAATCCTAATCCTAATCAAGCCATTAGCCCTCCTAGTTCAGATTTAAATGGTTTTTTTATAAGGGATGATATGACTGATAATTTTATTGACTCAACTTACTACGTTGATGAATATAATAAATTGCCAGATACTCAATATTATATAAATTTTACCTCCACCAATACTACAAGCCATCCTCATTTAAAAACATCCCCACAAAGTAATATTTACATGTCGGGGGTGCGAGGTGAGTTTAATCAGTATAGAAATTCACCCACCATTAATGATGCCAATCCGTACAAGGATGAAATGTCAAAGGATCATATTTTTGATTTATTTTTAGGTTTAGCACTGGTTAAAAAATGTGTTGATTCTGGCGCAAACTTTAATAATTTACCTATGGCTGATAATGAAATTTCAATACAACAAGAAGCCATAAATATTACCAACAGAATTATTGACAGAATTGTAGCAGATGAATTTATATTAAAAAATCAATCAGACCTGTATGAAGGAGAATGTACTGTATCACCCAATGAGTGTGGTGATGATTTAAGTTCAAATTCATGTCAAAATAATTGCTCCTTAGGAGATGCCTCTAATTTAAGGCCTTTTGGATATGCTGTAGTAAATGCGGCAAGTTATATTACAGGTAGAAGTGTATCAGATATTTACGGTAATCAAGCATGGCGCATGCCCGGTCAAATGGCTGTTTGGAATTTGTAAGGTAGCGCACAAGCCATTTCTGTTCTAGAAACAATAGCCTTGTTAGGTGGCGATGATGCAAAACATGAATATAAATTTATGACTGCTCTAGCTGCGGTGGGTGGACAATGGCTTAACACCAACTTCGCAGTTCTTTTTGATATTCAATCATTTCTATATAACTTATTTCTTGATCCATTAACAGCATCTGATTTTGATGGATATGCTCTTACCAATTCACCGGTGCCCGATCCTTTTGATTTAGCAAATATCGTTTACTCAGCAAACATGGTTGTACCAAGACTTAAATTTTTCACTAATCAATTTGCATATAATGAAATTGAATATTTGATTTATTGTGTATTACACGATAAAGACCCCATTTGGAATGGACCATATTCTGCTGATTTTGAATTTCTTTTAAATGAAGCACCATGCGAAGGACCTCATTATTATAACTCAAATTTAAATATTAGTGGGAATTTTATACCCCAATTAAAAAGTATCTATTGGTCAAAACCTAGCCGATGGAAAAATGGTTATGAATTATTCGAACATGCTTTAGATGATGTCAACAATGGCGAATACAGTGGCTTAGATTACATGCTTTTATTTAATGTGTATTGTTTACTCAACCCTAGCTATGTAAGTTATAGCTTTAATGCGGCCAACCGTTGTGGTAGAATCATCTCAAAACTACCCATATACTTACCCTTATCCATTTTTAGTGCAGCCGCCCATTATCACAGCTGCATCCAACCTAAACCCTAAAACAATGGCAATTTTTGAAACGATTACCTCTTCGGCCAATGTTAATTATCACAATAGCAATTTATATGGTGATATTACTTATAAAGCAGGAAAGCAAATTCATTTAACCTCAGGTTTTAAAGTGCAAAAAGGAGCTAAATTTCATGCCTTAATTGAACCTGTAATGTGTGATGCAAATGGCCAATATAGAGCAGCCAGTAATTCTGTTGTTTGGGATAATGCAGGGAATGATAATCCAGTGCCTATGAATAGTAAAATAAACTATACGGCAACAAAAAAAGAAATTAAACCACAAAAAAAGAGGCCTAATTCTTTAAAAAATAGCATGGCCAATTTTTCTGATTTATTGATTTATCCCAACCCTACAGACGGTGAAGTTCAAGTAAGCTTGGCTTCCAAAGAAACACTTAATGAAATAGAGTTAATTGATTTGGTTGGGAACAAGGTAATGACTTTAAATGTATCCAGTAATGAAGTTACTTTAAATCTTAAAGGACTTGAAAAAGGTTGTTACCTCATTAAATGCAAAGCAAATTTAAATAAAGTTTACTATAAAAAAATTGTACTTAATTAGTCGTCCCTCAAAAAGTCCAATTCCTATAGGCCTATTGGATTTCCTAA
>DAORKI010000203.1:0-2777 GCA_035439485.1 Bacteroidia bacterium | reverse complement strand
AAGCCATTACATTTCTTTTTATTTATAATTTATGCCTATAGCATCACATACATATTCACTAATAAAATAAAAGCTCAACATAAAATTTGGGGAATCCTCAGTATATTGTTACCAATGCTTCTGGTAAAATTTGATATTCGTTTTCATTTTTATCCCTTCGAGTTAAACAATATACTTTCATTTGCAGGTTTATCTTATGCTAGTTTTAAAATTGTAGGTTATTATATGGATAAAGCACCCGATGAAAGAATCGCTAACTTTATTGATTATTTCAATTTTCTAACTTTTACTCCAACTATCCTCATTGGGCCAATAGACCGTTTTAATAAATTCAAAGCTTCTAGTAATGAAGGCTTTACTCAATTGAATTGGGCAAATTTTGTCATTGGTTGGGAAGCACTTATCAAAGGAATAACTTTTAAATTTGTGATTGCCGAAGTCATTGATAGGTACTGGCTCAACATGTTTGATCAGCAAAGTATGGCTTTTATTGATGTTATAAATAATATGTATGCGTACTACTTTTATTTGTTTTTCGATTTTGCTGGATACTCATGCATGGCCTTAGGCATGGGTAAAATGATGGGAATGCAAGTGCCAATAAATTTTAAAAACCCCTTTACAGCCACCAATCCACAAGACTTTTGGCAAAAATTTCATATCAGCTTAGGTGATTGGTTAAAGGATTATTTTTTCAATCCATTATACTTGTTTTTTAGTCGTAAAAAAAGACTTAAAAAATATCCACTTTTACGACAAAACATTGCACTTTTATTAACTTTTTTATTAATGGGATGTTGGAATGGATTCAAAATAAACTACGTTTTAAGTGGCCTACTATTTGGATTATATTCAGCCATTCACAACACCTATAGTGTGTATTGCAAAAGAAAAGGAAAAGACTTTATTTTTAAATCATTAAATGAATTTTCTATCAAAGTATTAAGTATCATATTAACCTTTAATTTTGTTGCCTTAGCATTATACATTTTTAGTGGGCGTTGTCCATTTATTCATTAAAACATGAAATATAATTTTCATACAAATAATTTTGAAGAGCAGGATTTATTTCCTCACAAAATTGCTATAGCGGGGAGTGATACAGATCTTTCTTGGCAAGATTTAGCTCATCAATGTGAATTACTTCAACAAATTTTTAAAGAGTTGCAAATTCCTATTGGGCATCCAGTGGTGATTTATGGACATAAAGAAGCCTTATTTCCTGTGGCCATGTTGGCTTGCATCCAAGCCAATATACCTTATATTCCAATTGATAAAATATATCCATTAGAGCGTGTAAAAAAAATCATTGAAAGCACGGGGTCCCAAATTCTTATCAATTGCAGTAATCATTCTATTGATTTTTCAATAGCTATTTGTATTAATGTGCAATTAAAAATTGAAACATTTCAAAGACCTAATTATAGTAATGCAATTTATGGAAAAGTTGTTGATCCATTATGTTATATAATGTTTACTTCTGGCTCAACTGGCGAGCCTAAAGGTGTTTTAATATCTAAAAGTTCACTACTCACTTTTGTTGACTGGGCAGCTCAAGATTTTAAATTTAACCAGCATGATGTATTTTTGAATCAAGCGCCATTTACTTTTGATGTTTCATTATGTGATGTATTAAATGCATTTATGCGAGGGGCAACATTAGTATTAACCCCCAACGAAATCGTAAAAAATCAAGAACATTTTTTGCAAAGAATAAAACAATATCAATGTAGTGTTTGGACTTCAACACCTTCATTTGCTTTCTTATTTTTAAGACATCCAAATTTTAATAGTAGCTACCTTTTACATTTAAAGTGCTTTTTATTTATGGGCGAGCCACTCCCGAACCGCACTTGTGTGATATTAAAAAAAGCATTTAATGGCATATCTATTTTAAATGCCTATGGTCCAACTGAGGCTACCATTGTGACTACACTTATTGAAATAACTGATGATATACTTCAAAAATATTCATTATTACCTATAGGCAAGCCTATGCCAGCAAGTGAATTGCTCATCGAAAAAAATAATGAACATGATATGGATGGTGAAATTATTATTGTAGGTAATCACGTTGCAGATGGCTATTTTAAAGATAAATCATTAAGTGCTAAAAAATTCGTTTATCACAAGGCCTTAAAAGCCTTTAAAACTGGCGATCTTGGTTATTATAAAGATGGTTTGCTATTTTGTGTAGGACGTAATGATGACCAAGTTAAAATGAATGGTTTTAGAATAGAACTCAATGAAATTAATACACTTATTTTAAAACATAATAATGTTGAAGATGCCATTTGCATTGGATTAAGCAGAAATGCGGAAGTCAAAAAAATTATTGCATTTGTAATTTTAAAACAAAATAAATTAGCTAGTGAAAGCATCAATGAAATAAAAGCTACAATTCAAAATTCGCTTCCTTATTATATGATGCCAGGTGATTTTGTTCCAGTAGATAGCTTTCCCCTTGGAACTTCACATAAAGTGGACAAAAACAAATTAGTTACACAATATTTAAAGGAACAAATGGGTGAATAAAATTATGCTGTTATAATTATACTTAAGCCAACATAAGCTTAATATAAAATTCAATTCTTACATCATATTTTTTTTATTCAAAATTATTTATTTATTAATAAAAGCGCATGAATTAAATGATAATACATGGCAATTAACTTTATAAAATGTTTAGTTTTGTTTATGTTTCACACCATTCAAAAACACCATGATAAAATCGTTTTTTATTACCTTACTTATTGCCATTATTTCTTCTAGCCATT
>DAORKI010000202.1:0-2794 GCA_035439485.1 Bacteroidia bacterium | reverse complement strand
TTAGGAAATCCAATAGGCCTATAGGAATTGGACTTTTTGAGGGACGACTAATTATAAAAGTCAACAGCTGAATTATTGATAGATTTGTTTTGGTATTTAAAGTTTGGATTGCTTAATTTATTATTAATATTTTGTATTTAAGTTAAACAAAAATAAACTCAATTTTGACTCTACGTCATCATAAATAATATATATTCATTTTTAATATTGGACAGTTTGAGCGAAGGGTTGAGCCTTTGTTTGAGCTCTTTTTGGGCCTAGGGTTGGAGATGGCAAAAAAGCGAGTGGCGAAAACCTGACCAACAGCTTTTTCCTTAAGCATTTTTTTTGGTGTAAAATCTATAAAAAGCTGTAGGACGCTCCCAAAAAATATATTGGAAGCAGATGTGCAAGCAATAAAATCTTATGATGACTAAAAGATTCGTTTGATATTATTTAACACTCTCATTTATTAATTTAATTAGCATACTTGCATTGTATTTATTAGAAAAATCTTGTTCCAACACCTTTCTTCTTTTCGAAATCATGGATTCATCCATTGTAACTAATTTGAGTTTTTCAATAGCATCAATCATTTCTTTGGCGGTATCTTTTACTATGCAAATTTCTTCTAAGCCTGTATTTGCCACCATAGGATTGTTTACTAAACAATGCCTTCCTGAGTACAATGCAGCCAATAGTTTTAATTTTATTCCAGTGGCCTGAAAAGTGGGTAAGACATTGATTTGGGCATTTGCAATTAAATCATTAATTTCATGGGTGCTAATATCACCTTTAAGTTTAATGTGATGATGTTTAGCTACTGCTTCTTTCAGCGCTACTGAAGGTTGACTTCCGGCAATTATTAAGGGAAAATTAATTTTGCAAAAAACCTCATTTACTAGGTAAAGTGCCCCTAAATTATTTTCGGCAACAGCCAAATTGCCGTGATAAAGCGCATAGCTTCCAATTCCATCTTTAATCTCCACTTTATTGTAAGGATGAAAGGCCGAAATGGTGTATACAGATTTGAAATTTCGTTTAAAATGATAAGTATCGTTGGCCGATATGGCAGCAATGTTATCAGCAAACTGCAATTTTAGTTCAAATTGTTTTAATTTTTTTGCCTCTTGTTGAAAATAAATTTTCTTTAAAAATTTATCCTCACTTTGTGCCAAATTAGCGTAATAATCATGCTCAATATTATGCGTGCGAACAATTTTTAGTCTGTTTTTTAGTAATACACTTCCTAAATAATAGCACGAATGCAGTCCTTCAAATAAAATAGGAGCATCATCTATCAATAAATTTTGCAATAGTTTATTGCTTTTTCTTGTATTAACAATATAGGGAAGCTTATTTATCATATTTGATAAGCTCATATTACGTTTGTAATAGTGTACTTTTGTACAATATTTGTTTAATTCTTGTTGCTCACCTCTTCCGTAGTCAAAGCAATGTAAGGTAATTTGGCAGCCCAGTTCATGCAATGCTCTTATTTTATAAAATACATCAATCACACCTCCATAGTTTGGAGGGTATGGAACATCAAAAGATATGATATGTAATTGCTTTGTTTTCAGAAAATTTTAATTTCGCAAAAGTAATATCTAAAGTAAATATTTGAAATAAATATCCAACATTCGACAAATTAGTTAGTAAATAGCTATACTTGCATTTGGTTTATGAATATTTTACATGTAATTCCTTCGCTTTCAAAAGGTGGTGCCGAACGCATTACCATTGACATTTGCAATACCCTTGCTGATCAGGGGCATAAGGTGATGTTGTTAAGTATGAGCGAAATTAATGCTTACAACTTTATTCCATTTAAATTCGAATATCGCCAAACTTATTCAACAGTGGTGCCCTCAATTACCTCTAAATCCATTGTAGAAACTGAAGATTATGAACAGATATTAGATGAATTTAAGCCAGAGGTAATACATTCTCATTTATTTCTAGCAGAAATGCTAACGCGTTTTAATCCAAGAAAAGGCATTAAATATTTTACACATTTGCATGATAATATGCCTCAATTTGCTCCTTTTAGTTTTTCAAAAATAAGTAAGCAAAGAATTACTAATTTTTTTGAAAAGCAAATGATGCTAAACCGCTATGAAAAATGTAACAACAACTTTGTTGCTATCTCAAAAGATGCGTTTGATTTTTTTTACACCAATCTAAATAATCATTTAAAAAAAAGAATCCATTTATTGCATAATGCGATAGATTATCAAAGGTTTTACAGAGGTTTTCGAAACTTTAAATTAGATAAAGATGGTAATTTTAGAATTGTGAGTGTTGGAAGCTTGGTTGATAAAAAGAATCAGCAATTTTTGATTGATATTTTATTGGCATTAATTCCATTAATCCCCCATGTACATATTGATGTACTAGGCGATGGGCCTAATCATGGAAAGATTGTTGAAAAGATAAAAAAATACAATTTACAGCATAAAATTACCCTTCATGGTAATGTAAATAATGTGGAGGAATTTTTGCATCAAGCGCATCTTTATGTACACCCAGCAACCTATGAACCTTTTGGTTTGGTATTAATTGAAGCAATGGCAGCTGGTTTACCTTGTGTTTGCCTTGATGGGAGAGGAAATCGTGATGTTATTGAACAGGATAAAAATGGATATATTTTTAAGGAGCAAAACCCTACATTTTTTGCCAATGCTATACAAAAGCTCCTACTAAACCCAATAAAATTGCAAGAAATGAGCAATTTTGCTATACATTATGCCGCAAAATTCGACATGCCATTGTACATCAAACGACTTTTAGATTTGTATCAAAAAGATTAATT
>DAORKI010000201.1:0-2907 GCA_035439485.1 Bacteroidia bacterium | reverse complement strand
ATTTTCAATTGCTACTCTGTTTGCTACTATTTTTCCTTTAGGTTTAAATGGGGTTTTAGTAAAATTTATACCAGAATATCGTAAGGAGCCTGATAACAAAGGATTTTTAGGTTATATCATATTACTATCGCTTTCCTTTTTCATTTTGTTTTCAATTATTTTTTACATTTTTAAAAATAGTTTTTTTTCAATTTACTATAACAACTCACGCTTATTATGGGATTTTAGCTATTACGTGCTACCTATTTCTATGTTTATCGGTTTTTCAAACCTTCTTGGAGTTTATTTATTTTCAACTTTTAGAAGCACAATTCCAACTTTAGTTAATGATGTAGTTATTAGAATATACTCTGTACTAATTACTTCTTTATATTTTCTTCATTTGTACAGTTTATTTGCATATGTATTTTTATTTGCAATTGGATTTTTGTTACAACTGATTGTGTTACTTTTTTATATTACAAAAAAGGATGGTAAAGGCGTATTCAGTTTATCAAATGAATTAAAAACCTATGAAAATTTTAGGCGCTTTATGAAATTCGCATTTTCAATGAGTTTAATCACAATAAGCAGCATGGCAATGAAAAATATTGATGTATTGATGATTGGAAAATATTTGTCGCTTAAAGATGTTGCTGTTTATTCTATTGCCATTTTAATAAGTTCATTGATTGAATTACCTGCATCGGCTTTAGGCAAGGTTGCTGATGGAAAAATATCGGACTATTTTTTATCAAATGATTGGGAAAACCTTAGAAAAATTTATTTTCAGTCCACAAAAATTCTCTTTTATGTAGGATGCTTCTTGTTTCTACTTATAAATGTTAATATAATTCAATTGCTAAATTTCCTTCCTAGTAAATATCAAAACGGAGCTGTAATTGTTAACATTGTAAGTTTAAGTGCCTTAAGTAATATGAGTACTGGAATTAACAGTTCAATGCTTTTGTATACCAATAAGAACAAGCAAATTACAATTCTATTAATAGCATTGTTATTATTAATGATTACATTAAATTTATTTTTAATTCCTAGCTTTGGGCTGAAAGGAGCTGCCTTTTCAGTTGCAATCTCCTTTATATTTTTTAACAGTATGAAATCGGCAATGATTTACTACTACTTTAAATTAAACCCATTTGATTCTTTCTTTTTAAAAATTTGTATTGTTACCTTACTGAGTTATGTAAGTATATCACTTATCAAATGCCCTATTGGAATGATTGACATCATAGTTAAATCTATTCTTTCAGCTTTAGTTTTTGCACTTATTCTTATTGTAAACCCCAGTCTTTCAGAGGAAAAACAAAAGTTATGGAATTTCTTTAAGTTTGTGCTAAAAAAATAAAGTTTCCTTATTTAATCACAATCAACTTTTGATGATAAACTTCATTTTTGGGATGTGTAAATTTTACATGATACATTCCTGGGTTTAGCTCCAAATGGAAGGTTTCATTGGGTGCTAGCATGTTCAATTTAGTGCTAAAAACAATTGAGCCTTCTTTGTCAAAAATGTTCATTTCTTGAGCCGTGTAAGTGTTGGTTTTTGCAATGGTTAATATGCCATTGGTAGGATTAGGATATAGCTTTACCAAATGATTGTCATGTTCGAAAACACTATTACTGTTGGAAGGAAATACAGCACTTGATGATAATCCTGCGGTAGAGCTTCCATATTGCAATGTCAAACCTTCCTCATCAAAGTTACAGGCAGCTCCTGGCAAATCGGGATGACTAATGGTTGCCAAGCTATAGTAACCATATTTAGCTATAAATATTCTATTATCTGGGGTTCTTGACAAATATCCAACTGAATATTGCCCGCCACCTGAAATATTTCCAATAGATGTAATACTGTTGTCAATTGTTGCGCTATCACCTGATGATATATCCGCTTGAAAAACTTCGTGCATAGTCCATTGAGTGAAATAAATATACTGAGAATTTGGTGAAAACTCAATACCCCAAGCAAAAGGATAATTACCTATAGTGATAGGATTTGATAAAACACCCGTATTGATATCAAAATTGTAAACCTGAAATATTTGAGAGTAGCATAAAGCTAATGCAACTTTTTGACCATTTGGAGAAATTGCAATTTGCCCCAATGCATCATGGGACTGACCGTAAACTCCTTGTTGATGATGAGGTCCTATAGCTGATATAACTGGGGTAGTGTTTAAACCTAAACCATTTAATTCAAAAACATGGAACTCATCATTACCAAATTTATGCGTAATAATTTTATAGCAATTTTGAGCACTATTCCACACAGCAGCAATTTTTTCTGAAGCAGGATTTAATAGTACCATATTCTTGGTAATTACTTGGCCCAATCCCCCATTGGCAGACATATCGACAATGTGATATCTTAAACCATCATTATCAGCATACTTATCCATGGTAAAAATATAATAAAAGTGGGATTCAGGTTGCTCCAATATTAAGGCAGCATGCCCACCAGTAATATCTCCAAGTAGCCCAGTTCCATTCGCCATAACATTATGATTTTTATTATAAACAGTAGTTCCATTGCAATAAAAAAGAAGATTACCAGCGACATCAGAAATAGTTGATCCTATATCTTGACAACTCATTTGGCTTTGAAATTGAGTTACTAAGTTGTTTTGAAATTTTAAACCTCCACCATTCCCTATGGCCCAGTTACTGTATATACTTTGCTGAGCAAAAACCATGCGTGCACATACAAACAAACATGCTAAGAAAAAGAATTTAGTTTTCATGGATATAAATTTTAGCGAAGTTAATTCTATTTTAAATAAAAACAAATTTCATACAAACACTATAAATAATTATTATTGCACTTTAAAAATAACTTATTGGCAACAAACACTTTTAACCCAGATGATTTTTGGCAAAAGCGCCTCACCAAAGTGGAAGGCCTTGAAG
>DAORKI010000200.1:0-3040 GCA_035439485.1 Bacteroidia bacterium | reverse complement strand
GTATTTTTTCAATTCGGGCGCAAAGGTACATTATTTTTGTGGATTCAAAAAATTATTACTAACAATTAATTACTAATTATTAGCTATTAAAATTGAAGAATGAATCAAATTTCACACATTTCCTTAGTTTTGCAGCCAAAATGATAATTTGTAACTCAATAATATAGTTTTAAAACTAATCATTGGTTACATTGTTATTAGAAATCAATTCAAGAATTTTGTGAAAAAGAAAACTGCTGTATTACTTATTAATCTTGGTACCCCTGATAGCCCTTCTGTAGGCGATGTGCGCAAATATTTATTTCAATTTTTGAACGACCCCAGAGTCATTGATATTCCATGGTTGTTTAGAACACTTTTGGTCAATTTAATTATTGTGCCTTTTCGTGCGCCCAAATCGGCTAAAATTTACCAGGAATTGTGGACTAAAGATGGATCACCCTTGTTGATTCATGGCAAAAGTGTGACACAAAAATTACAAGAAAAATTAACTCAGAAAGCGGATGTGTTTTTTGCCATGCGTTACCAGAATCCAAGTATTGATTCGGTGTTAGATGAAATCAGAAAAAAGAATTATGCTAAAATTATTGTGATTCCGCTTTACCCACAATATGCATCCAGCAGTACGGGTTCTACTTTAGAAAAGGTGATGCAAATTGTAAGTAAATGGTGGGTGATTCCTGAAATTACCATGGTGAGCCAATATTATGATGAAACGTGCTATCTAGATGCTTTTGCAGCGCGTGGAAAAAAGCATATCAATGACAACTACGAGCACGTATTATTCAGCTATCATGGATTACCTGTGCGCCAAGTAGATAAAGTGTATGAAAATGGGCCTTGTTCCGAGCATCATTGCGAAGATCATATTGATGAAGAGAATTCATTTTGTTATAAAGCTGCATGCTACGAAACCACCCGTCAAATTGCTTCTCGCTTAAATATTCCAAAAGAAAAATACACCGTGGCATTTCAATCACGTCTCGATAAAAAATGGCTCGAGCCTTTTAGTGATAAGGTGGTGGCCGAGTTGGCAGAAAAAGGTATTAGAAAATTATTGGTATTTAGTCCAGCCTTTACAGCCGATTGCCTAGAAACAACCATAGAAATTGGCAGCGAGTATAAAGAAATTTTTGAAAAACATGGCGGCCAGCATTTGCAATTGGTAGAGAGTTTAAATGATCATCCTCTTTGGATTAATACCTTAGAAAAAATGGTCATTGAACGCCTTTAGTAATTATACGCATGAAGCAATTGAGCATTGACATACAGCCCGAAGAAATTAGAAATAAATTGCTCAACTACAGCCAGCAGTTCGACACTTGTTTTTTTTATGATAGCAATGCCGATATAAATATTGTATCAGCTTTATCCTACAGAAGTTATGATATTTTATTGGCCTTGGGAGTAAACCGAAGAGTGAATTTTAAGGAAGGGCTACATTTTAATGACTTACAGGCTTTTCAAAATTTACATCATTCCTGGCTTTTTGGTTATTTATCTTACGATTTAAAAAATGAAGTGGAAGACTTATCTTCTCAAAATGAAGATGCACTTGCTCTGCCTTTAGCCCAATTTATTGAACCTCAACTCGTAATTGCTATTAATGGTAACAAGATGGACGTGTTTACCATTGATGAAAAATTACAACCTCATGCCATTGCAGCAACTATACAGCAACAAGCTCAACAAATCAATGAAGTTTACCCTTCATCAACCATACATCATCAAACATCACGAGAAAATTACATCAAGGCTTTTAAACAATTTCAACAGCAAATAGCTTATGGTAATATTTATGAAGTAAACTACTGCATTGCCTTTGAGACTGAAATACTTCATCAAAACTGGATTGGACTCTATTCGGCTTTGAATAAAATCAGCAAAGCACCATTTTCGGCATTCGTAAAGGTTGGAAATGCAATCATCATCAGTGCTAGCCCAGAGCGTTTTATAAAAAAAGAAGGTAACAAACTAATTTCACAACCTATTAAAGGTACGGCCAAACGTGGACAAAATGCAGTTGAAGATGAACAGCTAATAAAAGACTTACATAGCAATGCCAAAGAACGCAGCGAAAATGTTATGATAACCGATTTGGTACGCAATGATTTAAGTAAACATGCAGCTCGAAATTCTGTAGAAGTAGCTGAACTTTTTGGAATCTATACTTTTAAGCAAGTACATCAAATGATTTCTACAGTTACTGCAAAAATGAATGAAGAATCAAATTATATCAAGGTTATAAAAGATGCATTTCCTATGGGCTCCATGACAGGTGCTCCTAAAATTATGGCCATGAAATTAATTGAGCAACACGAACAAATGAAACGCAGTTTATATTCAGGTGCATTGGGCTATATTGATCCAAATCATAATTATGATTTTAATGTACTAATTAGAAGTATCATTATTAATCAAGCAACAGCTAAAGGACAGTTTTGCGTGGGAAGTGCCATTACAGCTAAAGCGAATGCAGAAGACGAATACAAGGAATGTTTGTTGAAAGCCAATGCTTTATTTAAGGTATTATCATAATTAATTACTTTAGCCCAAAGTTTTTTTTATTTTATGAGCAGTATTAACATTTTAGAAACACCTATTGAGTTTTTAAAAGGAGTAGGGCCTCAGCGTGCTCAACTGCTCAAAACAGAATTAAATATTGCCAACTTTGAAGATCTTTTACAGCATTTTCCTTTTAGATATGTTGATAGAAGCAAGTTTTATACCATTGCCGAAATTAATGATACAGTTGCTTACATTCAAATTAAAGGTATTGTTGTTAAAACAGAAACCCTAGGAGAAAAAAGAACTAAAAGATTTGTAGCTACTCTCAAAGACCATACAGGCACCATTGAATTGGTTTGGTTTCAGGGACTTAAATGGGTAAGCGAATCAGTAAAAGCAGGAGAACAATATGTAGTATTTGGAAAGCCAACCGATTTTAAAGGAAAATTTTCTTTTTCGCATCCTGAAATTGAATCGTACGAAAATTATATACAGCTTGGTACTGAAGGATTGCACGGTATTTATTCAAGCA
>DAORKI010000199.1:0-3056 GCA_035439485.1 Bacteroidia bacterium | reverse complement strand
AGTTTTGTTTTTATAGTGTTATGACAATTGGAAATTATTTTACCCCTATGACGAAGTCATTTTTTTTAGAACAATTTCGGATTGAATATAAAGAATTATAATATAGCCCATCAAATGTTAGGTGGTTAATTGGTGATACCACAGTATAGTGGGGCTAATAATGAGAAAATGTTTTACAGTTTAGTGGTTGAAGATTGTGATAGACTTATATTAATAAAGGGTAAGAAAAACAGATTTTATATGATGAGCCTCAGATTTTTGAAATTTTTTATTTTAATCATTAATTAAATTACATTTGATTAATTTAAAATTGAAAATTATGAAAAAAATCTTTTTTTTAATGTTGCTGTTTATTTTCACTGTTTGTAATAAAGTAAGTTTAGCTCAGGATGTACCTGACTTGCAATTGGCTACTTTAATTCAACAAGAATGTCCAACTTGCATTGATTTACCAACACAAAATTTACTGGCTCCTGCCTTGACATTAGACTCATTAAATTTAAGTATTGGCGTGTGTGTACTCAATTTTCAAGGATTAGAGTTATTTAATTCATTAATTTCTTTAAAAATAGATTTTCCTGATCCTACGACATTTTCTGATTGTTACATTAATGCAAACGGTAATAATAATATTCCGATACCATATTTGCCACCAAATTTAGAATATTTGAAAATTACATCCTTTGGATCGCCAAGTTATAATGGCAATTTCAATATAACGCTTCCAACAACTTTAAAGGAACTTTACCTTGAAGGGATTAATATTAACATTTCAAGTTTTCCCACTACATTAAATAAATTATCATTAACGAATTTGAATTATAATTTTGGTACGTATCCAGCATCATTAAAGGAAATGGAAGTATACTGGGCAACTGGTGGCATTAATTTTTTTCTTCCTTCGAGTGTTGAAAGACTAAGCATTACAGACTGGTATGGTTGGGATGTAACCATGATGGGGAATTTGGTTCCTTTTGATGCTCCGAATTCAAATTTGAGATATTTGAGGTATGATGGTGAAAGCAATTTTGCAGGCAATTATGACATTAATTTGGCTGATTTTCCTTTGCTAGATACATTAGATTTATATGAAGGAACATTATTAGAAAGTGGTGCAATACCGCCATCTATAAAGTATTTAGCAGTAACTTCTACATCATCAAGCTGGAATTTTTTGTCTAACTTGCCTATAATGCTAAAATCGTTGATTATAACCGCAAATAATAGTATTTTAAATGTTCCTGTATTGCCTGATGATCTCCAAAAAATTGAGATTAAAGTTTTTGGCTCTACCGATACCTTAACATTCTCAAGTCCATTACCAAACGCTTTAAAAAATTTAAAAGTATGGCATGATATACCAGTTTGTTTTCCAACCTTGCCTCAAGGTTTACTCAGTTTGAACACAAATTTCTTTTCATACAATGGACAACATGGTTGTATTCCTAATCTTCCTCCACAAGCTGTTGTGTCTCACTATAGCACAATAATATCTAATCCTCCCATTTGTGCAACTGCCGCCCCAGTTTGTTTAACCTACGAATCTCCAATTGTGCGAGGGAGTGTTTTTTTTGATTTGAATAATAATGGGCTTCTAGATAATGCTTCTGAACCTAAATTAGCGCAAACCATAATTCGAGAAACAATTCCAACTTCAAGTTACAGCTATATATATTCAAATACCACATCAGCAATAAATTATTATGATTTTATTGATACTAGTACAAGCTATATTTATGATATGGTGAACACCTATGCAAACTATGCAACCCCAGCAGCAGGAAACATTTCAACTAATAGCAGCAGTGGACAAGTTTTTCCTTTAAATTTTGCATTTGCCCCAGCTTTCTCATTTGATGATGTAGAAGTTTGGTATGCTTATTTATTAGGTAATCAATCTGGTTATTATACTCATGTTGCGGCATTAGTTCGTAACAGAGGCACCAATGCTGTAACCGGAACATTTAAGGGTACTCTAGGTAACTTTTTAAGCATCAATAATCCAGGAGGAGGAACAGTCACGGGGAATGAAATTTTGTGGAATTTTAGTTTGAATTCGGGGGCAGATAAATATTATTTTTTTGATTGCAATGTAAGCCCTTCAGCGCAAATAGGCGATACTTTAAATATTGATTTTGAAGCCACTATTAATGGAACAGATTATAATCCTAATAACAATTTATATACAGCTAATGCTCCCGTTGTGTCATCATATGATCCTAACGAAATCAAAGTTGATAAAACAAATATTAACACACAGCAGGTACAACAAGGAAGTGATTTAACCTACACTATTAATTTTCAAAACACTGGTAATGCTCCTGCCATTAATATTTTTTTAACGGATAGTTTATCAGAATACCTAAATCCTGCTTATTTTCAGGTTCTATTAAGTTCTCATTTAAACTATGAGATTCAACTATTAAATACTAATAATCCTTTTAAGCCTTATATGTTAAAAGTAATTTACAATAACATTAATTTGCCCGATAGCTCTAGTAATGAAGCAGGAAGTAAAGGCTTTTTCATTTTTAAAATAAGGGTTAAAAGTAATACTGTAATGGGTACAACAATTCCAGCCAAAGCCGATATTTATTTTGATTATAATACACCAATTTTTACCAATCAGGTAAATACACTAGTGATAGATCCATCAAAAACATTTGCTCAAAATAATACTTCATTTGATTGTAATTTATCGCCAAATCCTGCCAACGAGACAATTGTATTAGCCATCAATAGTCAATCTGAACAATATGTGCAACTAGAAATAATTGATTGCACTGGGAAACAAATTGAAAATAAAAATGTGAAAATTATTGCAGGTGCTAATACCATTACAGCAAATTTAGAGCGCTTTTCTAAAGGAATTTATTTTGTTAAGATAATTAGTAAACAAAATAACCTCCTATATGCAGGTAAGTTCATAAAGCAATAATTGATTAATTGATTACTAAATGAATATCATTTTTAGTGTTTAATTTATTAGAAATTACAATAGTTTTAAAGCCACTTTAAACCCAAGCCAGTTGCTCATTACAAAGTTTTCATCAATT
>DAORKI010000198.1:0-3096 GCA_035439485.1 Bacteroidia bacterium | reverse complement strand
AGCGGCATCCTTTTTTAGCGTGGCTTGGCGCAGGAAAAAAAGATACAGCGGATGGCCTGACCCTTCCATTTTTAATGTTGAGCGTAAATTTTATTGTTAATTAAAAAAATGGAAGGGATGTGCCCAAAAAATGGCAAAAATGATATAATTCCTATTTTTTTTCAACCCGATTTAAGCCAACTACGGCTAACTCATAGCCAGGAGCAATTTTTATAGCTTCGGTATAATCTCTAATGCTTTTTGCATATTCACCAAGTTGCTCAAAACTTAAGCCACGCATGTAATAGGCTTCGGCATAGGAAGGATTGAATTTCAATGCTTTTGTAAACATAACAGTGGCTTTGCGGTAATCTTTTTCGATGTTAAATGCAATATATCCCAAATTGTAATACCCAAAATAATAAGCAGTATCAACTTGCAGCAACATGTTATACCCAGCTACTGCCGATTTAATATCACCATGGTCTTGATAAAACAATGACTTGGCATACAAGGCTTCGGTGCTTCGAGAGTTTAAGTTTAACGCATTGTTGTAATAATCTAAGGCCACTGGATTATGCTTGGCGCCAAACAACACACCTAATTGCATATAGGCATGATAATACTCTTGGTCAATTTCCACACAACGTTGGTAACTGCTTATGGCTGCTGCAGTATCGCCTGCTAATTTAAAGCTCAAACCTTTTAAAAAATAGGCTTTTGCATTCAATTTATCGGCATCAGTCACCTCTTTTAAAAGTGCCAATGATTTTTTATATTCCTTTACATAAATGTATAATTCAGCTAATTTTAACCGAGCTTCAGTATCATTAGGTTTTAATTCTAAACATTTTTCAAGAGCTATTTTTGTTTGTCTTGATTTTCCAGCCACAAATGCTATTTCAGAAAACTTAAACTGCATTTCATAGTTCATTGAATCTAATTTTACAGCGGTAACCATATCATCATAGGCCAATTGTGTTTTTCCTTGATTTATTAAAATTTCTGCGCGCTGAGCATAGAGTGCTGCATTTTTTGGATTTCCTTGTATACGAGCAGTAATTAATTCTAAGGTACTATCACGAGGTGCTGCTACTTTGGTGTTTTCCTCTTTTTTGCTTTGGCAGGCTAAGAGCATTACAGCGAGTAAAAATATTAAGCTTACTTGTTTTATCATGCTTGCAAAGAAATTCATTTTTTTAATAATGAGGAGCAAAAAAAAAGCACCCTTAAAAATTAAGGATGCATTTTTTTTGTTAAACGTTGTTTAAGAAGGAACCACTTTTGATAATTCTTCGCGCACTTTTGTTTCAATTTCGTCTGCTAAGTCAGGATTGTCGGCTAAAATTTGTTTTACTGAATCTCTTCCTTGTCCTAATTTTGTATCGGCATAACTGAACCATGAACCGCTTTTTTTAATGATATTTAAATCTACGCCAATGTCAATAATTTCGCCCATTTTGCTAATCCCTTCGCCATAAAGAATATCGAATTCGGCAATTCTAAAGGGAGGCGCAACTTTATTTTTAATGACTTTTACTTTTACACGATTTCCAAAAACCGAATCTCCATCTTTTAACTGCCCAGTTCTGCGAATATCTAATCTTACAGAAGCATAAAATTTAAGGGCATTTCCACCAGTTGTAGTTTCGGGGTTGCCAAACATAACACCAATTTTTTCGCGCAACTGATTAATGAAAATGCAGCAACAATTGGTTTTATTGATGGTTCCAGTTAATTTACGCAGAGCTTGTGACATTAAGCGTGCTTGTAAGCCCATTTTGCTATCACCCATTTCACCTTCAATTTCGCTTTTAGGTGTTAATGCGGCTACAGAGTCAATCACAATTATATCAATGGCGCCAGAGCGAATTAAATTTTCGGCAATTTCCAATGCTTGTTCACCATTATCGGGTTGAGATATCAATAAATTTTCGGTATCAACACCTAATTTTTGGGCATATAAGCGATCAAATGCATGCTCAGCATCAATAAATGCAGCAATTCCACCATTTTTTTGTGCTTCGGCAATAGCATGTATGGCAATAGTTGTTTTACCTGACGATTCAGGGCCATAAATTTCAATAATCCTACCTTTAGGGAAACCTCCAACACCAAGGGCAGCGTCTAAACCAACTGAGCCTGTTGAGATAACTTCGATTTCTTCAATAGGTGTATCGCCCATTTTCATGATTGCTCCTTTACCATAGGTTTTCTCAATTTTATCAATGGTAACTTGTAAAGCTTTCA
Organism: Bacteroidia bacterium; assembly: GCA_035439485.1. GTDB lineage: Bacteria > Bacteroidota > Bacteroidia > UBA4408 > UBA4408 > CAIKXD01. The sequence goes on along the minus strand of DAORKI010000198.1, from coordinate 867 downwards.
ATTTTTCTTTATTTAGCTCTTTAAGGCTTTTCTCTTCTTTGTTTTCTTTAGGTTCTTTAACTTCTTTGCTCATGTTGTGTAGTATTAAATTGATTATATTTTAGTCAAAATTGATTTTACCAAATCTACATAATAAAAATTAATTACCTAATTATTTTGCAAATATTTTTATAATTTTGATTAAATGTCAGCGTTTAAAAATTGATTTGATTATTATTAAACTCAATAAAAATAAGTGTTTTTATGAATTTTATCTACTTTAAAAAAATATGATTCATAGGAATAATACTTTTTTAACAAGTGTGGTTTTTTGATTATTTTTTAATTAATTTAAATTTTATGAAATACATAAAACCAAGTATCAATTTATTTTTTTAGGGTATAGAATTCAGAAATTGAAATCAATAAAAAGTTGCATTTAATTCAAATTCATCATTAGTTCATGCCGAATCGCTAAAGTAATTGTAAATCTATCCTTTGCTCATGGATTGATGACACTCACTAAGCTTGATTACCCATATAAAATTAGCAATTGTGCATATGTTTGTTGCCTTCTGATTGAGACAGGTTTAATTGGATTTAAAAGGACAAGTTTCACAATTGTTAAAATTATACATTAAAAAAATGGCAAATTTGGGATATTAGTTTTTAAATTTATAAATAATAGTATATTTGCGCCCTCAAAAAAAGGAGTTCTTTAGTTTTTTGTTTTAAAATGTACTGAAAATCAATGTTTTCAGTAATATTTGAAAGCTAAACATAAGAATTAAAATTTTGAATGTTTTTGGCGGGGTAGCTCAGATGGTTAGAGCGCAGGATTCATAACCCTGAGGTCACGGGTTCGACTCCCGTCTCCGCTACGAGGAA
>DAORKI010000197.1:0-3099 GCA_035439485.1 Bacteroidia bacterium | reverse complement strand
TTAATAAATATTTTCGTCAAGATTTTGTTTCAATACGATAACTTTATCAATATAATATTGAATTTATTAATACCTTTGCGCTCCAAAATTAGAGCCAATTTTGAGTACTGAAACGATACAAGAGAATAAACTAAGTACCAAGCTTAGTATTCGTGATATAGCTGCCTTCTGTAAACTAAGATTAGCTACATTGGTGGTGATGTCGGCTGCATTCTGCTTTGTTTTAGCCTCAAAGTCAGTTAATTATAGTCAACTCATCATATTAATCATTGGGGGTTTTCTAGTTACTGCTTCTAGCAATGGTTTTAATCAAATTATTGAGCGCAATCTCGATAAATTAATGACTCGCACACAAAATAGGCCATTACCTTCGGGCCGTATGACACTTAATCAAGCCTATTTTATTGCCAGTACACTTGGCATATTTGGTATTATTTTGCTTTGGGTTTTTATTAATCCTTTAAGTGGTGTATTGGGTACTTTAGCATTGGTACTATATACTTTTGTTTATACACCAATGAAACAAAAAACTCCTTTGGCTGTGTTTGTGGGCGCTTTTCCTGGTGCTATTCCACCTATGCTTGGCTATGTTGCTGTAACTGGTGAAATGAGTTTAGCAGCAGTAATAGTGTTTAGTGTTCAGTTTATGTGGCAATTTCCACATTTTTGGGCCATTGCATGGGTATTAGATGATGATTATAAAAAGGCAGGTTTTTACATGTTGCCTTCAAAAGCAGGAAGAGATAAAAGTAGTGCATTTCAGGTACTTATTTATACCTTATGCTTATTACCAGTTAGTTTAATGCCAATTGTATTTAACATTTCAGGTAGTATTGCAGCTATCATAATAATAATTTGTGGTATTATTTTTATTGCTCAAGCAATTAAACTTTTTACGAAATGCGATGTTAAATCTGCACAGCAATTAATGTTTGGCTCTTTTTTTTACCTACCTGTGGTGCAAATAGCCTTAATGATAGATAAAGTTTAAAATGGATAACGAAAGTAATGATTTAAGATTAAATAAAGGTCTTCGAGAACGCACTGCCAAGCTTTTATTATATGTCTCCATTGGCAGTATTGTAATGGCTTTTGCAGGATTAACAAGTGCCTATGTGGTTACAAAAGGAAGTGGTGCTGGCTTAAATTTTGATTTGCCTTATGTATTTTATTATAGCACAGCCATTATTTTATTTAGCAGCCTTAGTATTAATATGGCTTTAGTTGCTGCTCGTAAAAATAATTTTTCTCAAATAACATTATGGTTGGTTATCACATTTGTTTTGGGTTTAGCTTTTATGTTCACTCAGTATAATGCTTGGGCCGAATTATACAATAATAAAATATATTTTGCTGGAAGACAGAGTAACGCTGCTGGGTCATTTATGTATGTAATTACTGGTTTGCATGTGGCACATTTAATTGGTGGTTTGTTATATCTCATAGGTGTTATCATTCGTTCTACAAAAAATCAATTTAATTCAGAAAATCATCTTAAATTAAAACTATGTGCTATTTATTGGCATTTCTTAGATATTTTGTGGATATATTTATTCATTTTCTTGCTTAACTTTAAGTAGTTGTTAAACATTATAAATTTTCTTAAATTGAGGTTTTACCTCATTTTTTTTGCTGTATTGTCAAGTTTTTTTTCTTGTACAGAGGAGCAAAGTTTTGAAGGTAAAAAAAGTAGAATTTCCTATCAAAATTGCGATTTTTCTCATGTTCAAACAGGAGATATAGTGCTTAAAAGAGGCTTTGGCAAAGTTAGTAAAATGATAACTCAAGGATTTAATGAAAAGGTGCCTATATCGCACTGTGGCATTATAGTTTGTACAAAAGATTCTAATTTTATTGTGCATTCTGTTTCTTCGGGTCTTTCAAAAATTGATGGTGTGCAAACTATTTTATTCAAAAATTTTTTAGATGATTGCCAATCCAACTATTTTTATGTTGTTAGAAAAAAGATAAACAAAAATCAACTGCAAGCCTTTGCTAATAAAGCTTTAGAATATAGTCAAAAGCAAATCCCTTTTGATCATGAAGCGGATAATGATTTAAAAAATAAAATGAGTTGCACTGAACTTATTTATTGGTGTCAAAAGGAAACTTTTGGGTATAGTGATATATACACAAAACGCTTTTCAGGGAAGGAAATTTTTGTTTTTAATGGATTATTGGATACATCAAAATATGAAATAATTTATCACTACTAGATATTATAATTAACCCATGAAGGGATAAATCTTGTTTACTTGATATATAAAAAAAACTAATTTTAATTTCACTAACAAAAAACAATTATCTTTACTGAAAATTCTCTTTATGAAAAAAACATTATACATTTTGGCCTTTACAAGTTTGATTATTAATGCTTGCAGCAAGAATCAAAAAGTAGTTAAAGATTTAGAAGGAGAATGGAATTTAACTGCCGAAACTGTTAATGGTGTGGCTACTCCAGCTGCAGAATTAGTTGGAACTAAATATACATTTACTAAATGTAAGGTGAGAAAGGAAGATTGTGATGGTAATTTAAGTGTTCCTGATTCTACAAAAGGAAACTTAACAACACCATTTACTTACAATATTCAAGAAAAGGGCAAAAAGATTAATATTAAATTTTCTTTATTAGGTTTTATTACAGAAATGAATGGAACTATTGAAGAGCAAACAGACACCAAATTTGTTTATAGTTTTACCTCTCCAACAGGGGGCGAAAAAGTGACAGAAACCTTAACAAAAAATTAGACTCATTTTGCTTAATTCTCAGCTGATGCTGTTAATGTTGGAATCTTAGTTTTATATTTTTCTCTACATAGTAGAAGTTGTAATTATGTATATGTGATAATGCATGATAAGAAATGTGTTATGCATTATAGTTTATTTGTCTAATCAACTACGGCAAAAACATTAGAGTACATCATAAATCCGAACCCTCTTATAATCAAAAGGTAATTTCCTGTTTTGTTTATTCCAGGAATAAAATATACTTTATTTTCATGAAATTCTTTGTAGCCTGATTTGCAAAGGCATTGCTTGTCTGTTGGTTTTTCACTATGAATGTAGAAAGCTTTCCTTTGACTAGGGTATTTCGGCTCA
>DAORKI010000196.1:0-3217 GCA_035439485.1 Bacteroidia bacterium | reverse complement strand
TTTCTTTGGCACGCATATCAATTTTAGCATTTTGATTCATGACAACTTCGCCAGGAGGCTCTTTCCATTCATTACTATGTTTTTGAAATATTTAATTCAAATATTTTTTAATACCTATAAACCAAATTATATTCTTTATCTTCTACAAAAAATGTGGTATCTCTTTCCAATATATTTCCGTTTTTTTTGATTATGGCTCTAAAAGTAGTTTCTCCTGTAATAACAGATGTAGGACAATCATTATCAATAATCCCATTATGTGGGCCAAATGCAAAGCCCATAACAAATTTCCCAAACTTATTGATAAACTGAAATTCTACTTCATCGTTATTATTGACTGAAACTTGATTGTATGCATAGATGTTGAGTTTACAAGCAGTAACTACTTTTATTGTAATATCGTTTTTAATTTCAGTATTTCTTACATGTACAAATGGTAATAAATCATCATTGAAATATTCATGCAAGTTGAATTGGTTATCTCTACACAAAATTATACTATTATAATTTTTTTTACTTAATTTCTCAACCACTTCTATTGCGTAGCTTGGCCTGTTATCCTTACTGATTGGACTATAACCTTCAAAAACAAACTCAAAATATCCATCACTATCAGTGACAGTGGTCATTTCAACTCTGCCTTTATCTGGTAGTTTTGAGTTTCCTGTTGGAACAGCCATTAAAGCTATGGGTTCATCTGCAACTCCTTTGTTGATGGCTACATTTACAAGTCTGCCTTTTATTACCGTATGTTTGTATCTCTTACAAGAATTAAAGGCTACAAATAATAATAGAAAAAAACTAATTTGCAATAATTTTATGTGTGAATTGCTTTTCATTGTTATCGATTATTTTTAAAATATATAGTCCTTTAAGCTCCCCGCTGCCGCAAGCCTCTTGGCTTGTGCTGCAACACTTTGTTCTTCAAATTTTCTCAATGATAACTAGTCCTTTAATTTCAGCATAATCTCTTGCACTACTGTATAAATATTCGTAATCATTTTCTACAAAACCTGCCTCAACTGGGTTTTGATGTATATAGTTTTTCTTTTGCTCAATTACTTCATTACTCCATACTTCAATGGGTTGGTTATGTTGTTGCCAAAATTGATTATTAGTATTGTTTGAATTGTTTAATCCTGCTTTTTTAAAGCTATTTAACATCCATTCCTTTCTGCTTTCTTGAGGGTTTTCTTCAATTATTTTTAGCATTCCCTTTGAAGTAAAACTTTTAAAATCTCTTAATAAATCTTCTGGTACTTGTATGGTAGATTTAAAAATTAAGTGTAAATGACTAGGCATTATACACCATGCATATAGAATCATTCCTTTTTTTTTAATGCAATTATTCAAATTTTCAACTATGTAATCAAAGTAAACTCTTCTAACAAATACATCTATCCAAAACACTGTGGCAAAACTTACGAAGTAAATGCCTTCTTTGTTATGAAATTTATAATTTCTACTCATACATCAAAAGTAATAAATATCAATTATATTTTAGGTCTTAAACATAATTTGTTTCCCATAACGCTTAACCACCAGCGATGACGCTGGCGGGAGCTTAGATGTGTTTTTGTTTGTTGGCATTTTATGATGAACAAATATAAAAACCTATGCAACAGTTTTAAATTAAATATTTTAACCAACCATAACGCTTAACCACAAGCTAAAGGGCAGCGAGGGATTAAATCGCAAGATGGGGCTTACCTAGGGAGCGGGCTAATTCGCCTCTGTCAGTATTAACAAATTAACGCTTTTCAACAAAAGAAAAAGCACCAAAAAGAAAAAAGTACATCATAATTAAGTTTTTTTAATGAAAAAATGAAAGTGCAAACCTAAAGGGCAGCGGGGTATGCTCAAAATAATATGCTATTAAAACATAAACCCAATACCAGCACCATATCTGTGGATATATGATTTTCTTTCATAAATAAATGGTCTTATATGAAAAGAATCATTTTTCTCAGAAAAATTTAAATCAGAAATGTAATTATAATCTAAATTAAGAAATGTTTTTTTTAATATTTTTATTTTAAAATTTAATCCAACATAATACTGAATAACATCAGGCCGAGTGTCTTCCTTGAATGAAAGCTGATTGTCGATTTTTTGCAAAGCAACAAATCCAAAATATCCAAACTGCATTCCTTCAATAGTTCTTTTACCATACGATGTATTTTGCTCCCTATTGGAAATAAAATTAATCTCAAATCCGCTATGTAGACTAAAAATTATTCTTGATTTTATAAAATTCTTGTTGATACTAATTCCGATAGGTATTGTATGAGATTTAAAAGGAACTTCTGTATATATTAAAATCATTCTTCCAACATAATCTGGAACTATATCCCTACAACCTATAATTCCTTTTCTACCATAAATAAAACCAGTTTGAAAACTAATAAATTTCCAAATTTTTCGCTCAAACATTATACTAAATGATTTCATACTACATGCTATGTTGCAGGTGTCTAAATAATTCATTTTTTCAATCCCGTTGTCTCTCCCAGTTGGAATTCTTACATACCTATAATTATAGTTATTATCAACCGATAAAGTTATACTTCCTCTATAATCATTGATACTGTCTTGTGCTTTTATGTTTAAGTTAATACCCAAGAATATTAATATTACATTAAGTGCTTTCATTGTTTCACAAGTTTAAATATTTTGCAAACGCCAGTATTTGAAGTTACCCTCAAATGATATAAACCAGTAGCTACATCAGTAAGATTAAATTCAATTTTAGCGGAATTAAGATTATCCATAACACGCACTTCTTTACCAGCTAAATCGAATAATGCAATACTTTTAATTAATTTACCAGATGCAACAATAGTTATATTTCCAGCACTTGGATTTGGGTAATAATCCCCGCTGCCGCAAGCCTCATGGCTTGTGCTGCAACATTTTGCACCTCAAATTTCTCATTGTTTTAATGATTACTTCCCAACTTTAAAAACAATAATATTTAATTCTTTATCAAAAGTAGTAATTATCAATTACATTTTAGCTCAAAATAAAATTACTAACCACAACGCTTAACCACCAGCGAAGACGCTGGCGGCAGCGATTTCTTGTTATCGGGGCTTCGCTTATCCCCTTTTAATTACAAGATTAAGTTTATTACTTTTAATATACTTTCCATTTGGAAGTTTTAATTTAAGGAACATTTGATATTTACCAGTTTTCAGATCGTAGCCAACTAAAGATC
>DAORKI010000195.1:0-3302 GCA_035439485.1 Bacteroidia bacterium | reverse complement strand
GCACCTATGTTTTTGCCAAGAATTGGATTTATTTCAATACTTGAAAAGGAACTTTTAACGGACTTTGGTTTTAACTTATGGCTATTCCAAACTTGTCTAGCGCAGGCATAACCAACAGCTCCTCCTAATAATACATCTGAAGCCCAATGGGTGTGCTCTGTAAGTCGAGTAATTCCAACCAATGTAGCTGTTGAATAGGCAATTATTGGTACCCAAGGTGTTTCATTATATTGTTTAGCAAAAACAGTGGCAATACTAAAAGCTGTACCAGTATGCCCACTTGGGAAGGCGTCAACGCTTGCACCACCCCATATATTTTTTAAACGAGGGCCGCACCAATAACCACCATTTACACCGCTAACATAAGCTGCGCTGGGACGTTCTCTTCCCGAAACCGATTTTCCTACACGAATCCAAACACCAGCATGAATAGCAGCCTGCAAAGCCATTAAGCCTGTTTCAACCATTTTAGGTTTTTTATCGAGAACACCAACTAAGGAAAATACCGCTACTGGAAAAATAATGTAGTTGCCGCCTCCTTCTGTAATAATAGGACTTGCTTTTTCTATAAAAGAATATTTTGCCTTTAATGGTTTAATTACTTCATCAATATTAGGGTCGGCTGGGATTAAAGCAAAGGAAGCAGCTGTAACAGCAGAAGCGATAAGCCATTGTTGTTTTGTTGCTTTAAATGGAGCAATTCCTTGCTTATAAAAGTTCACAAATACTTCAACTGGAAATTGAATTACATGTTGCATACCTCTTGTGGTATCAACTTTAATTTTTATTGGTTTTGCATGACATATATTTACTAAACCAAACAAACAAAAAATTACAATTAAAAAATCTTTAATAGAACACGATGAAAGCATTTAATTTTTATATAGCTATGCGTTGAATTTTTATTAATTGGCAAATATAATTTTAAATAGCAATGTTCTTTACAAAGCCCATCTTATGCCTTTGAAATTGTTAATTAACCGTACGGTTCAATTCTATAAAAAGTTAATTGTAAAAATATAACTATGCAATGTTAATGCCTATTCACCTTGAAAATAGTACAATAAGACTGTGCTGTAATTGTATTATATTGAAAGTGTAATCGATTTAATTTGTTTTGTTTGAGCTGAAGCTTTCTGTTATATGTTATAGCTATAAGTAAAACGTACAATTTTCCGTGAAAGCGTAATGTATATTATTTAATGATTTTGACTAAAGAACACAAGTTTTTTATAAATCAATTGATTTAAAGAAATGGGATCTTCGAATTCGGAATTTGGAAAAAATAGATAGCCAAGCCGATTGTTTACACAATTAAAAAATAGAAAAGTCATTTTATATAGATTTTTTTTAAGATCAATTTGAATTTTAATTGGTTTAACTTTTATATTGAAAAAACCAACTCAAGCTTTTGATATTCAATTAAGTAAGATTTGAAATCGTAAAATACACAGTCGCGTGCAAACGGTTACAAATGGGTTTATTCGTATAGAAGTGCTTGCCTACCGACTGATTTTATTTAACCACCACACCTTTGCACCGTCAAATCGAAACAATAGTGTTGACAAACAAAAACTGAATTCAAATAAATTAATATAAACTAATAAACACAAGTAACATGAACAACTTAAGAAACTCAGTAAGATTAATCGGAAAATTAGGAATGAATCCAGAAGTGAAAGAAATTGGCAATGACAAAAAGTTAGCTAAATTTAGTATTGCAACTACAGACTCATATAAAAATGAGGCAGGCGAAAAAATAAGCGAAACACAATGGCATAACTTAATTGCCTGGGGAAGTCAAGCTAAAATAGCTGAAAAGTACTTAAAAAAAGGCAATGAGGTTGCTATTGAAGGAAAATTAACCAGCCGCAGCTATAGCGATAAAGAAGGCGTAAAAAAGTACGTTACAGAAATTGTAGTCAATGAAATTTTAATGATTGGCAGCAAAAAAGACTAAGCACTTTAATAAAAATCAGTAATAAACTATTAAAATCAAAAACATGAATAATTTAAGAAACTCAGTAAGATTAATTGGAAATCTAGGAATGAACCCTGAAGTAAAAGAAATTGGAAATAATAAAAAATTGGCAAAATTTAGTTTGGCCACCTCTGCAATATACAAAAATAAAGAAGGTGAAAGGGTGACCGATACACAGTGGCACAATGTAATAGCTTGGGGCAACCAAGCAAAATTAGCCGAGAAATATTTGAAAAAAGGCCATGAAATTTCAATTGAAGGGAAATTAAATATCAGAAGTTATAATGATAAAGAAGGCATTAAGAGGTATATCACTGAAATTATTGTGAATGAAATTCTGATGATTGGTAGTAAAAAAGACTAATCCGGCAAATAGAAATAAAATAAAAATTATAAAAATAAAAACACATGAACAATTTAAAAAATTCAGTAAGATTAATAGGAAACTTAGGAATGAATCCTGATTTTAAAGAGCTAGACAACAAGAAAAAAATTGCAAAATTTAGTGTAGCTACTACAGAAACCTACAAAAACGAAGAAGGCGAAAAGGTGAGTGAAACTCAATGGCATAATATTGTTGTATGGGGCAATCAGGCAGAAATAGCTCAAAAATATTTAAAAAAAGGAAATGAAATTGCGCTAGAGGGCAAACTAACAAGTCGTAGTTATAGCGATAAGTCTGGTGTAAAAAGATACATTACCGAAATTGTGGCAAGCGAAACATTGATGATTGGAAACAAAAAAGACTGAAATATAAACCACTTAAAAATTTAAAAGAATAAAATAATAATTTAAAAATAACACTCATGAATAATTTAAGAAACTCAGTAAGATTAATAGGAAATCTTGGAATGAATCCTGAAATTAAAGCGTCAAGCAACAATAAAAAATTAGCAAAGTTTAGTTTAGCCACTTCCGAGTCTTATAAAAACAATGAAGGAGAGCAAGTAAGGGATACTACATGGCACAATGTGGTGGCATGGGGTAATCAAGCTCGAATAGCCGAAATGTATTTGAAAAAAGGCAGCGAAGTTGCTATTGAAGGCAAAATTACAAACCGCAATTACACCGACAAAGACGGCATTAAGCGATACATTACTGAAATAATGGTAAGTGAAATTTTAATGGTTGGTAATGTAAAAAACTAAAATTAATTTATTAATTGAAAATCCCACACTCTAAAGGATGTGGGATTTTTTTTCATTAAAGGTAAATAAATGATTAACTAGTCGTCCCTCAAAAAGTCATTTTTAAACGGGAGAGATATTGGCCTTGTGAAAATGGCGTTAAAAAAATATGATGGAAGGCGTTTAGCTGATTA
>DAORKI010000194.1:0-3444 GCA_035439485.1 Bacteroidia bacterium | reverse complement strand
GGGAATCAATTTTTGCCTTCAGAAAGCAATAATCCCGAAACAAAAAAGCAACTCAAGCTCATGTGTAAACAGCGCAATAAATTTAATCCAAATAAACTATCCTTTGGTCCTTTTGAGGATGCTGTGGCATTATTCAAATCTAACCACCAAGCATCAACACGCAATGCAAACTGGAATTATGTTTCAGCTGCTGGAGCTATTTTAAATGATGTTGGCAGAACCACTTCTATTACTTTCGATACACTTATCCCTGGTAAATTTTATGTTTGCTCAAACAATAGTGGTGTTTGGCTCACACTTAACAATGGGCAAAGCTATACCCCAATTACCGAAAATTTACCTACACAATCCGTTTCATGTTTAGTAATTGATTATACAAATCCAAATATATTGTACCTCGCCACTGGAATGCATAATCAAGATATGCCTTTTAATAGTTTAGGAATTTATAAAACAGCAGATGGCGGACAAAGTTGGAGCCCCACTGGACTAAGCTTTACAGGCGCACAAGAAATTACTATTGCTGATTTAATTATCAATCCTCTAAACCCAAATATGCTTTTGGCAGCCACCAACAATGGACTTTATAAAACAGACAATGCTGGGGTAAATTGGGTTAAAGTGATTAATGATGATGTGCGCAGTGTTCGTTTCCACCCTACCGATACCAATATTGTTTATGCTACTGGCTTAAATTATTATCGTTCCAACGATGGTGGAAATAACTATTCTCAAATAAACATTGGATTCCCCAACACCAATCAATGGCATTACGAAAATTTTGTACGTACCACCAAAGCCGCGCCAAATGTGCTTTACTTAATGGTAAATGGACTCACCAATACATCTGGATTTAATCCCACCACAAAAATTTATAAATCAATAGATAGTGGACTTAGCTTTTCACTGCTCGAAACGGTAGCAGGTCAAGTTTGTCCTCAAATTATTGCTTCTCAAAAAACCGAAGACCGCTTTATTTATGGCTATCGTGCCACTTATAAAAAAGAAAACGCTACCTCGCCCTTTGTTCAAGTAAGTCAAACCTATTCATCCTCCATTCCATACATGCATGCCGACCAACGTGGAATAGCCTTTTCGCCCTTCAACGACAGTATCATTTATTATTGTAATGATGGTGGACTATATGTGAGTTACAACAATGCCAATTCATTTGAAAATATTACTAATAATATGCAGCTTGGACATCTTTATACCATGTCGAATTCACAACAAAATAACTATAAAATATTAGCCTCCACACTCGATGTTCCTCCTTTTATGTTAGGAAATAATGGTATTTCACAAACTTTTACCCAATTTGTTGAGTCTTTTAATTCTTGCATGAGTCCACTTAATGATAGTATTTTTTGGATTACACATCAAACACCAAATTTTACTACCAATGCAGGCCAAAGTTTTTATCTTTCAACAAGTCCAGAAATTGGTAATATTTCATACAATCAACACGATTTTCATTATAACGAATGTACACAAAACATAAGTTATTACGGCTCATATAGCAATATTTACCGAAGTATGGACAATAGTTTAACTTATCAACCATTTGTAGTTACTCCCTACAATCCCGTAAATTCATTTTTTGAAAGTCCAACAGCATTAAATATTGCTCGAGCAAATCCTGATTACATTTATGTATGTTACTCTGATTCTGTTTATGTAAGTAAAACAGGTGATAGCAACTTCATTAACATTACTAATGGCCTTCCAGTGGATAGTGCCAATATAGCACACCTAGCAGTTGACCCAAGCAACGAAGAACATATTTGGGTTTCATTTAGGGGTTATTCAAATAATAACAAAGTTTTTTATAGCAGTAATGCTGGCCAAACTTGGAACAATATATCGGCAGGAATACCTAATATTTCTGTAAATAAAATAGTACTTCAAAATGGGGTTGCAGGCGCCATGTATGCAGCTACCGATGGTGGAGTTTTTTATAAAGATGATAGCTTTTTAACATGGCAATATTTTAATGATGGTATGCCCGCATGCATTGTAAATGATATTGAAGTGCAGTACAATTTAGGAAAAATAAGAGCCGCCACATTTGGAAGAGGGGTTTGGGAAAGCGACTTTTACAGTCAAACTCCAGCAAGTTTTATGCTGCCTCCTGTCGCCTTGTTTCAAGTAAATAACAACCAAAGTTGTCCTGGTGAATTAATTCAGTTTTATAATAATTCATGCGGTACAGTTGATTCTGTACAATGGATTTTTAATGGTGGTACACCCAATTTTTCAAACAATTTTAACCCTATTGTGAGTTACGCTAATCCAGGAAATTATGACATCATACTGATTGCTTACAATGCAGGCGGAATTGATACATTGGTAAAATCTAATTTTATGTCAATCAATCCTTCCCAATCATTACCTTACCACGAACCCGTTGGCGATTCCAATGAATTTACATATCCTTTTGGATGCTATGCCATTGATCCAAACTTAGATGGTAACAATTGGTTGCGCAAGTATTGGGCCACTGGTTCGAGCGGATTTAACGATGATTATATGCAATTTAACAATTGGAATTATGATGACCAAGGCTTAGAAACCAAATTTTACATTCCACCAGTTGATTTAAGCAACACAAACAATCCAAAATTATTTTTTTACCGTTCATATCAACGAAGAAATACAGTTAACAACGATACACTTATTGTGTATGCAAAAGCTTGCGGAGGAACCGAAACTATGGTGTTTAAAAAAGGTGGTGCGCAATTGGCAAATATTGCTGGCTTTGATAATAATTACTACTGGATGCCAAATGAAACCTACCATTGGATTAAGGATTCGATTAGTTTATTACAGTTTGCTGGTGAACCATCGGTAACCATTAACTTTTCAAACAAAGGATATGGCGGACAAATTGTATATATTGATGACTTTTTAGTAAAAGATACTCCACTATTAACCGATAATAATGGATTAAATAAAAGAAATAAAATTAGCGTTTTCCCAAATCCTGCCAGCCATGAAATTTATGTAGAAAGCATTAAAAGTGAAGCTGAAAACATAATTGTGTTCGACATGGTTGGGCGCGAAATACTGAGCATTCCATTAAAACAAAATATAACACGTATATCATTGGAGGAATTGCAGGTAGGTGTTTACTTTTTAAGATGTGGTGATCAAGTAGTTAAATTTGAAAAAACGAGGTAAATCTAAATCTTGTACCTTTACTTATTATAAATTAGTCTATGAGTTTATGGTATAATACCGATAGAGTGTCTTTTATATTTCAACCCGAATTAATATGCAGAAAGCACCCAAGTGCTGAACTACATATTTTAACAAGGGCAATCCCGCTTAGCAAATGTTATCAAGCCATGATTAATGGATTGATTTACAGTTGCTATAGCGATTCCACATTATTTAGTCGTCCCTCAAAAAGTCCAATTCCTATAGGCCTATTGGATTTCCTAA
>DAORKI010000193.1:0-3494 GCA_035439485.1 Bacteroidia bacterium | reverse complement strand
CAACACTTCTGTGCGTTAAAAAAATTATTCCTATTTTTATCGGACACTAGTGATTATTTATATTTAATTTGAATAAAATTATTAAACATGAAAAAAAACTACTTATTATTTCTTGGTGCCATTTTTACCATAGCGGCAGCAAACAACATTTCAGCAAATAACAGTAAAGTTTCAAAAAACGCTTATGTATTACCTATAAACGCTCAGGTAGGTGATTATGCAGCTAAAACTGTTATTTTTAAAGTTGATGAACAATTCAGAAATTTATGCGCTCTCAATAAAATTATGGATGCATCCATTCAAACTCAATTAAATAATCTTGGGGTTGTTCAATTAAAGAAAATGTTCCCATTTAGCAGTCAGCCAACAAAAAAATACAATGAAATTGGACAAGAATATGCAGATTTAACACTCATTTATGAATTGGTATATTCAAATAATTTTGATGTTCAAGAAGCAGCCAATAAATTAATTTCTACTGGAAAGTTAGTGTATGCTGAAGCCAAAGTCATCAACAGAATGCATTTGGCAGTTAATGATCCAAGCACAAATCAGCAAACTTTTTTAACTAAAATAAACGCCTATAATGGCTGGAATACAGAAACTGGAGATACAAATGTTGTGATAGGTATTGTTGATTCAGGCACTGATATCGATCACCCAGATTTAGTTGCTAATCTTAAAAAGAACTATGCTGACCCAGTAAATGGATTGGATGACGATGGAGATGGTTATATCGATAATTTTCAAGGTTGGGATGTGAGTGAAAACGATAATAATCCTAATGTCGACCTAAGCAATCATGGCTCACATGTTTCTGGATGTGCTGCGGCTTCTACCAATAATGCCATAGGCGTTGCTTCACCTGGCTTTAACTGCAAATTTTTACCTGTGAAATGCGCCAACGCGACAAGTACAACTCAAATTAATAATGGTTATGAAGGCATAACTTATGCAGCTGATCATGGTTGCCAAATTATTAATTGTTCTTGGGGTGGTGGATTTTTTTCTCAAATGGGGCAAGATGTGATTAACTATGCCACAATCAACAAAAATGCTCTTGTATTGGCATCTGCAGGAAATGATAATGTTGATTCTCCTTCATATCCTGCGGCTTTTCAATATGTAACTTCTGTGGCTGCTACAAATGCTGCCGATACCAAAGCAACATTTTCTAATTATAATTATACTGTTGATATTAGCGCTCCAGGAAATAACATTTATTCAACCGTTTCAAACAATGGTTATACTACCATGAGTGGAACATCAATGTCATCTCCAATTGCAGCTGGTGCAGCAGGTATAATTAAATCTCATTTCCCTTCCTATAGTGCTTTACAAGTTGGAGAACAATTAAGGGTTACTTGCGATGATATTTATGGTTTGGCTACCAACAATAATTATAAAGGTAGACTTGGCAAAGGTAGAATTAACATGGCTAATAGCCTAACCCAAACATTGCCTTCAGTAAGAATGAATCCTATTAATTTTACCGACAACAACGATGATGCTTTTGTTGCAGGTGATACTATTAGAATTAGTGGTGATTTCTTAAATTATTTAGCCCCAACAAATAACTGTACAGTAACTTTAACAGCGCAAACAAATGCTACATTTGTAAACATTATTGGAGCCAATTACACCATTGGTGCGTTAAATACAATGGCTTCTACAAATAATAATAATTTGCCTTTTAAGGTAATTATTAATCCAACTGCGCCACCCAACGCAGTTGTTTTATTTCGTTTGTCCTATGCCGATGGTAGCACCTACACCGATTTTCAAACATTTGAACTTATTATAAACGTTGATTATATTAACGTGACTATTAATGATGTTTTCACAACAATAACAAGTAAAGGTAGATCTTGCTACAATGGTGATGGTCAAACACAAGGTTTAGGCTTTGTATATCAGGATTCATCTTTAGCCTATGAATGTGGATTAATGATTGGAACTTCAACCACCAAAGTGGTAAATACAGTTAGAAATACAACGGCTACACCTGATAATGATTTCGCTTCAATGATAAGAGTAGGAATTGATAATCCAACTGTCATTTCTGATTTTGATTTGTCAGGTAAATTTAATGATAACAATGCAATTGCTTCTGCTAAATTAAATATTGAAGTAAAACACCGATCATTTACATGGACTGCTCTTGGAGACAGGAATTATGTTATGGTGCAATATAATATAAAAAATACTTCCGGTGCTGCATTAAACAATATGTATGCTGCAATTTTTACTGATTGGGATATTCAAGATTATAATGCAAATAGGTCTGATCAAAATCCGGCTTTAAAATTGGGTTATTCTTATGCAACTACATCTACTCAATTGTACGCTGGTGTTAAGGTGTTAAGTAATACACCGTTTAATATGTATGCTGCTGATAATATCACTGGTGGTGGTGGTGGTATTAATTTAGCTGATGGTTATGACACAAGTGAAAAATACCAAACCATGAGTACATCAAGAACTCAGGCTGGTCAAACTGGATCGGGCAATGATGTTATTAATATTGTAAGTACTGGGCCTTTTAATGTAGCACCAAATGACTCTGTTATAGTTGCTTTTGCACTAATTGGCGGTGTAGATCTTAATGAATTGGAAACTGGGGCTGCTAATGCTCAAATTAGATATGATGCTGCTTTTCCAACTATTACTTCAGTAAATAACAATGCGATTGAATCTTCGTTATTTGACATTTTCCCTAATCCTGCTTTAAACAACCTTAATATCAATTTCAAAATAAACGATGCTGAAAAAGTTCAAATTGCGATCTATGATGTTAATGGAAATTTGGTAAAACAAGTTACCAATGCTAAGTATCAGTCTGGAATAAACACTATTCAAATTTCTACCGAAAATTTACCGGCAGGGATTTATAGTTGTGAATTAATAGCGAATGACAAAGTGCAGAACAAAAAACTAAGCATTATTAAGTAATGCTCAAATTTGAATAAGACCAATTGTCTATAATTTTTAGTCTGAACAAAAAATTAAATAGCAATGCTTAATACCGATGTATCTTGAACTTATTGCTATAAAGCTTCGCTCAATTTAAACTTTATTGAAATGGCAATCGATATAAAAACAAAAAGCACAGATTTTTCTGTGCTTTTTGTTTTTAGGTTAAATCCATCTTAATCAGTGAGAAGTAATACCAACGTGATTTATAGATTATACCAATTGCATTTATTTTTTAGTCAAAAAAAAAATAAATATGCAATGGTAAATGCCGATACTACTTGAAATTAGTACAAGGAGGCTATGCCGAAATTGGACTAAATTGAAAGTGTAATCGGTATTATGCCATTAAATTTACAAAGCATACATTGGTAAATGCCGATAGAAAAGAAGTTTAACACGAATGGAGTGAAGCAAATTTGAGCTATAACTTATTTCAGATCGGTATAACCCAGTGCTGAACTACTTAGTCGTCCCTCAAAAAGTCATTTTTAAACGGGAGAGATGTTGGCCTTGTGAAA
>DAORKI010000192.1:0-3545 GCA_035439485.1 Bacteroidia bacterium | reverse complement strand
TTTACCTCAGTTTGAAATGGTCTAAAAACCATTTCACTTTCGTATAAGTTGGGTTGATCCCGAATTAGAAAATGTGATCAGATTTGAAAAAATCTGATTTACAATTTCTTTAACGTTTACGCATTTCTAATGCGTAATCTGGGTTAAAATTCTTTCCTATCGGCATTAAGCAAAGTATGAATTGTAAATTATTGGCATAATTTATAAATCACATTGGGATATCCCCTATTAATCAGTATAATCTCTATGATGCTGAACCGCTGATTTTACCAAGGTAATCCCGATGAGCAAATGGAATCAAACCATGAACAATGGATTGATATACAATTGCTTTAGCCAAGTTATAAATTCTAATGATGAATTTGTATTAAGATAGCGCCTGAATCAATTTAATTTATTCGCATTTCTGTTCATCAATCAATTATTTCATTTAAATTTTCCTTACTTTTGGTATCTTGATTTATAATGACAATAATGCCCCTTTTAGCTTCTAATTCAAGTACTCAACTTTTGTACATTACTTTTTTAAATGAGTACTGAAACCTATTTTGCTGACGTTATTTTGCCACTTGCTTTGCCGCAACTATTCACTTATCGTGTTCCTCACGAATGGAATAACGATGTAAAAGAAGGAAAACGTGTTTTAGTGCCATTTGGGAAAAACAAATTATATACAGGAATCATCAAACGTTTACACTTTACAGCACCAGCAGCTTATGAAGCCAAGTATATAGAAAATATATTGGACGAATTTTCACTCATTAATAACAAACAATTTCAATTGTGGGATTGGATGAGTGAATACTACATGAGTACATTAGGAGAATTAATGCAAGCTGCTCTGCCTGCAGGGTTCAAACTGAGTAGTACGTCTAAATTTATTTTAAATTATCAGATATCAATCGACCATCAAGCCATCAACGATAAGGAATATTTATTAATTGAGGCAATTGAAAAACGCATGTCAATTACCATTGATGAAGCTGCTGAAATACTGCAAATTAAACACCCACATAAGTATATAAAAAGTTTGCTTGACAGGGCTTATATATTAATTGAGGAAGAAGTTAAAGAAAAAGTTAAACCACGCACTATAAGTCTGGTTGAACTTACTGATTTTTCAAACAATGAAAAAAACTTAGAAGCTTTTGTAAATGAATTATCTCTAAAAAAGAAAACTGAAAATCAACAAAAATTAATACTTACTTTTTTAAAACTTTCTCAACATTTTCAAGAAAAACGACAACCCATTAAAAAGGATGAATTGTTGCTCCATGCCGATGTAAATGAAAGTACCTTAAAATCACTCATTAAAAAAAACATACTGCAAATCGTAAAACACGAAGTGTCGCGATTTGGCGAAACTACCGCCAATGAAGAAGCGATAAAAGAACTCAATGAAAGTCAATTTTCGGCTTACAATAAAATAAATAGTCTTTTTACTAGCAAAAATGCAGTTTTGCTGCAAGGCGTAACCTCTAGTGGTAAAACTGAGGTGTATATTAAACTCATTCAAGATACTTTATTTATGGGTAAACAAGTTTTGTATTTGTTGCCCGAAATTGCGCTCACCACTCAAATTATCCATCGCTTGCAAAAAGTATTTGGTAATCAAGTTGGTGTTTATCACAGTAAATTTAATGAAAGCGAACGTGTTGAAGTTTGGAAAAATTTAATGCGTAGTGAAGCCGAAATAAGTGGTATGCCGCGTTTCAATATTGTGCTTGGTGTGCGTTCATCTATATTTTTACCCTTCAATAATTTAGGCCTCATAATAGTTGATGAAGAGCACGACTCTTCTTACAAACAAGTTGATCCATCACCTCGCTATCAAGCCCGCGATTGCGCAATGTACCTAGGACATTTGCATGGTGCAAAAATTTTATTAGGCTCTGCCACACCTTCTGTTGAAAGCTATTACAATGCTAAAACAGGCAAATATGGGCTAGTTGAAATGCGTGAACGTTTTGGTGGAATGCTGATGCCAATTATTGAAATTGCTGATACCAAAAAAGCGAAAGCTAACAAAAGCATGAAAACTCATTTCAGCACGCAGCTACTCGAAAGTATTGATGAAGCCTTAAAAAATAAAGAGCAAGTAATTTTATTCCAAAATAGAAGGGGTTTTGCCCCCATGTTGATGTGCGATACCTGTCATTGGACACCCATGTGTAAAAATTGTGATGTAAGTTTAACCTTCCATAAATCACTAAATTTATTACGTTGCCATTATTGTGGCTATAGCACTAAACCTATAGAAATTTGTCAAGCATGCGGCTCCGATGAAATGAAAATGATTGGTTTTGGTACCGAAAAAATTGAAGAAGAATTGGCCGTATTTTTCCCTCAAGCACGCATCAGTCGTATGGACTTGGACACCACACGCTCAAGATACAGTTACAAGCAAATTATTAATGATTTTGAAGATCAAAAAGTGGATATTTTGGTCGGCACACAAATGGTGACCAAAGGACTCGATTTTAATCATGTAAGTTTAGTAGGTATAATTAATGCCGATAGCATGATGAGTTTTCCCGATTTTAGGGCACATGAGCGTGCCTTTCAATTAATGGCTCAAGTTGCAGGTCGTGCTGGAAGAAAAAATAAACAAGGCAAAGTAATTATTCAAACCTCACAAGCTGCGCATTTTTTAATTAAACAACTTATCGAAAACAATTATGTGGAAGTGTTTGAACAACAAATCAACGAACGACAAATGTTTAAATATCCCCCATTCTACCGCTTAATCAATATTACCGTTAAACATCGCGATAAATATGTATTGGATGATGCCACTGCAAACTTTGCCAACATACTAAAACAAAAGTTAGGTGCTAGAGTTTTAGGTCCCGAATATCCAAGTGTTGCGCGCATCAACAATTATTATTTAAAAAACATTCTTATCAAATTAGAAAAAGAACTCTCCCCTTCTGTAATCAAAAAAGATATTTTAAAAGACATCATTACTTTAAGAAAAACAGAGTTATTCAAGCAAGTAAGAATTGCTTTAGATGTTGACCCTGGGTAATGATACTTAATAAAAGTGATGATGAAAATGAGAATATGAAAGGCTAAGTGTTGATGAAAATGTGATTGAAATTTTGGGCGCATCCTTAAATTTTTGAAACATTCAATTATAAAATAAAACCACCAACAAATTTAAGGTCGGCCTATCCGCTAAATCTTTTGTTTGCAATAAAATTTGAGTGTAATCACAATCCCACAAAAGCAAACAAAAGGATATCGCTCCTATGCCTTGCGCTAATTCCATTTTCATAAAAGCATCAAGCTCAATTGTTAACACATTCCTTCATAAAATAAAAACTTCAGACTTTTATACCTATTACACTTTCAACCCAAATTATACCTATTGTATTTATTAAATAGCCCAAGCTGTTTAATAAATTTACAATGGTTAATGCCGATATAACAAAATTATAATACAATATTAATGGACTATTTAGTCGTCCCTCAAAAAGTCATTTTTAACCGGGAGAGATGTTGGCCTTGTGAAAATGGCGTTAAGAAAAATATGATGGAAGGCG
>DAORKI010000191.1:0-3557 GCA_035439485.1 Bacteroidia bacterium | reverse complement strand
GAGGTAAATGCCGATGATCATTTGTTAGACCCAATTTATTTGGTCTAATACAAATATCATATAGGTATTAATGCTTGTGTTTACCAACGTTAGACATCATCATTCATTTTTTATGATGATATCATTAAATGGTTGATTTAAATATTTTTAAATACCAGGAAATTGAAATTCACTATAATAGTAACTTGGATCAACTTCTTTTATTTGATTCAATTTATCAACAGGATTTTCATTTTGAGCCAAAGGAAAAGCTACACCACTTTGCACAATTTCATCAATATAATCTTGATACTGATGATTAAATAAAGCAAATCCAGGAACACTTGCGCGAGCGCCATCATATAAAGTGGTGGAGTAAATGCTAACTTGCAAAGCCACTTTTTTAAAGATAACAGGTAAAGGATAATTTACCATTTTCACACCATCGGTTTGATTTAAAATAGCATAATGCTCTTTTTTCTCGAGTGGATGTGTTTTTACTAAAATTTTATATGGTAAATTTCTCTGCTTAATGTCATTAATTAACCAAAGAGTATATTCAATAAAGGCTTTATGAAGTGTAGTTTGGGTGGTAATAAAAATTATTTTTTTACCTTCAGCAAAATCATCAATTTCTTTTTCGGCCACATCATAACCTTCAAAATTGTCAAATAAGTAGTAACCTGCTATTTTTATTTTATTGACATATTCTACCCCAAACTCTAAAACTTTCTTCCAATAATTTCCATAAACCCAAATTTCATCAGCAAATAAAGACTTATGAATAACACTTTTTGTTTGTTCAGGGAAAACATAAAAAACATCTTTTCTAGCAATTAAGCCATGTTGTAGCTCAATCATCTTAATTCCTTTTCTCTTAAATGCTAATGCTTTGCCTTCATTATGATAATGTACAATACAAAACATGGTGCTCGGATTAATTTCATCCAAAAGACGCGACCAAACTTTATATTTATTAAAGAAATTTTGAAAGGCAAACGCGATGTTTTTTAAATCTTTTTCTCCAAATAGGCTACTTTTTTTTATTCTTTCATAGGTGATTCTTATTTCTTTAATGAGTTTAACTTCATCTTGGTTGAGTGATAATAAAGAAAATGTATTTACCAGCAGTTCATAATGTAAATCAAAGCTGGCATTAGCATTTCGTTGTTTATCAATTATATGCAAACAATCCTTAGGATTTAATGTTTGCATCAAAGTATAGAAATAATAGGAGTGAGGTTTATCATTAGCATCAATAACCAATCTACCATCATCGCTTATCAAATATTTTTTGTTTTTGAATCCTTCTATATCAAGCCTACTGTATTTTTTTTTACGACTTATTTTAGCTTTTAAACGTCTAAGAATATTTTCAATATCATATTTCTTTAGAGAATTAAAAATTGGTGTATCAACTGGTCCACGACTCACATAATTAACTCGTAATCCATCTAACACAATTTTCAAGGCATTAAATTCGGCACAGTCAAATATCCCGAAATCTTTTACTTTGTTGTAAAAATCAAGTTTAAAATCGGTAAAACTTTGTTGTTGGCTCATAAATTAAGAGAGCATATTCCATTTCATTACTTCATCCTCTTCAATATCACGTAAGGCTTTTTTGCCAATTACAACATTAATTTCCTTAGGAGAAATACCACTAGCAGGGCGCTTCCAAGTTAAATGCTCATAAGTAATGGTTTCATCTTTCTTAATATTTTTTAAAGCCACCAAACTTCTTCTGGCATTGGCTCTTGACTTATCTTCGCTTGGGAGAGGCTGTTTTTTGAAAGTTCCTAAAACATTAAAGGTAAAGTCCATTTCGTTAAAAAAATGCTTTAAATCTTCTTTATCCATAGCATGATAATGATCGTTGCCAGGTAAAGTTTTATCATGTGTAAAATGTTTTTCAAGCACTGCTGCTCCAAGTAAAGTAGCTATTTTAAGTACCTCCATTTTCTTTGGCAAAGTATGATCACTATAGCCAGGTATTACATTAGGAAATAATTCACGTTGATGTAAAATCATTCCTAAATGTGCATTTTCGTCAGGTGTTGGATAGTTTAAAATGCAATGCATTAAACAAACTTGATTGCCATATTTGGCAATAGTTTCAAGCGCTTGTTGAATTTCCCAAATAAATGATGACCCTGTTGAAAGAATAATAGGTTTATTAAACTTACACATAAATTCAATGAAGGGTAAATTGGTAATATCAGATGATGATATTTTATATACAGGCATCATATCATTTAAAAACATGGCGCTTTCTACATCAAAGGGTGTACTCATAAATTCAATTCCAGCCTTATCGCAGTGTAATTTTAATTTGTAATACTCGTCTTTCCAAAACTTATCATACTTCTTAAAAAGTTCAAATTGACTTTTGGTTGGTTCTTTAGTAATATCCCAATAATATGGGCTGTCTTTACTAGCAATTGTCTCAGCTTTGTATGATTGAAATTTAATGGCATGTGCACCTCCTTCGGCTGCTTCATCTATTAATCTTTTGGCCAAATCCATACTTCCTTCATGGTTCACACCTGCCTCGGCAATAATGTATGGTTTATTAATAATGTGTGGATTATAGTTATTTAAATGGTCGGTTATTTTTATCATAAAAAATTATTTTTTTGCGAAATTAATAAAATATTCCTATTTATTTTTTGCGTAAACAATTGGTTTGTTTAATTCAAAATCGTACAAAGTTTTTCTTCTTAATTCAAAATATGCATTCCAATAAGTTCTGAGAGCTGCAATATAATCTTGCTTTGTTTGATTTTTATCAATAATCGCCATATTTAAATCAATGATTCCAATTTTTCCAATTAAATATCTTTTTATGGTAATATCATATCGCTTTTGTGTAATGCTATCGGATTTAATAGCAATCAATAATTTTTGTCGATACATATTTAATTGTTTTACTGCCAAATAAATTTCTTGTTTGAAGTTCTGCTCGGCCTGCTCCATTTGTGTCTCAATCAATTCTTTATTGGCAATGGCAGTTTGAATTCTGGCATTTGCTCTTCCCCAATCTACAATTGGAATATCTATACCAAAACGCAGTCTTTGTTGTTCCAATGGTTTTGTATAAACATCTTCAATTACAGCAGAACTTTGAGTCAATCCATATGATGCATTTAAGTTAATATTAAATCTCTCACCCTTAGCTCTTGCTACTTCGCTTTCGGCTTCAAGCTTTTGTCTTTTAAAGGAAACCATCTGCTGCCTATTCTTCACAGCCTCGTCAAGTGCTTTGCTTTCATTTACTTCAAATATAGGTAGGATAGGAGGGTTTTCTAAAATAATATTTTCTTCTCCTTTAAACTTTAAAAATGTTTTAAGTTGTAAATTACTTAATTCAACATCAAGCTCGGCCTGAGCCAGGTTTGTTTTGGCATTCATCACACTTAATTCCATTTGTAACAATTCATTTTCAGCAATTTTACCTAGATTATATCGTCCAATTGAAATTTTATAAAGGGTATCGTTATTCGCTAGATTTTTTTGTTGAATTTGCACCATGTTTTGCGCCATCAGTAAATTAAAGAATAACTCACCCGCCCTTATAG
>DAORKI010000190.1:0-3603 GCA_035439485.1 Bacteroidia bacterium | reverse complement strand
TTTAAATGCAGTCTTCAAAAATCAATTAGCAACAATAAAATCTCAAAAAGATAAAATTAAGACTTGTGATTCGAATTTCTTAAATTGTAAATTCTTTCAATGATATCAACTACTTTCAAACCTTCCAATGCATTGGTGGTAATGGTTGTTCTGCCTTTTAAAGTATCAATTACATTATCAATAATATATCCATGATTATTCGCAGAACCTTTGTATGCCCCGTAATCATTGGCTGGGTTTGTTGCTGCTAACTCTGGCATTTGATAATCTTTAATATGGCAATACTCCACCTTATCCATGTATTGTCCGCCAATTTTTACACTTCCCTTGCTTCCAATAACAGTAAGAGAACTTTCTAAATTGGTGTCCCAAACTGCTGTAGAATAATTGATAGCACCCATGCCACCATTAATAAAATTAAAATTCACAAAACCACTGTCCTCAAATGTGGTGAGAGAATTATGGTTAAAATCATTAAATTTAGCTTGTATATCTTTTATATCACCAAACAACCAATACATTATATCTATAAAGTGTGAAAATTGGGTAAATAGAGTTCCTCCATCCAAATCAGCTGTGCCTTTCCAACCGCCTTTTTTGTAATAACGTTCATCACGATTCCAATAGCAATTTAATTGCACCATGAAAATATCACCAATAATTTTCTTTTCAATCACTTCTTTAATCCAAGCTGATGGAGGTGAATAACGGTTTTGCATCACACAAAACACATTTTTGTGCATCTGTAAGGCTTTATAAATGATTGATTCACAATCTTGCTTATGCAAGGCCATAGGCTTTTCACAAACAATGTGTTTTTTATTGTTTAAAGCCAACAATGAATGTTCTGCATGTAATCCATTCGGTGTACAAACATTAACAACATCAAAATCAATGCTTGCATCAAATAAGGCTTCCACTGAATTATAATAAGGAACACCAAACTTCTCGGCATCAATCTCTCCTATCGGCTTAATATCACATATTGCCACAAGTTCCGCTTCATGATGTCTTTTTATCATTTCAGCATGACGTTTTCCAATGTGACCTGCTCCAATTACTGCAAACTTTATCATAATTTACACCTATTTAATTTTTGAAACTACTCCATTATCTAATTTATACTTTTCTTTCGATTCTGGACATTCAGCCAAGCCATCCTTAAAATTTAATTTATGGCCAAACTCACTCATCCAACCTGCTTGTTTTGCTGGATTGCCAATCCATAAACTGTAAGCTGGAACATTTTTAGTGACCACCGCACCTGCGCCAATAAATGCAAAGTCGCCAATATTGTGACCACAAACAATAGTCGCATTGGCGCCAATACTTGCCCCTTTGCCAACATGTGTTTTGGCATATTCACTTTTTCTATTTACCGCGCTACGTGGATTAATAACATTGGTAAATACCATTGAAGGTCCTAAAAACACATCATCATCGCAAGTTACTCCGGTGTAAATACTTACATTATTTTGTACCTTTACGTTCTTGCCTAACACAACCGAAGGCGAAATTACCACATTTTGTCCTATGTTGCAGTTTTCGCCCAACACACAATTTGACATGACATGACTAAAATGCCAAATTTTAGTTCCTTTTCCAATTTTACAACCCTCATCTATATAGGCACTCTCATGCGCAAAAAAATCTTTTTCCATAATTTAAATTTGGTACAAATATAATTTGATTGGGCAAGTAATTAGCATTTATCACTTTTTTTCTCCTTTCCTTATTACAAAACAAAAATGGCTTACCAATTTAATGATAAACCATTGAAATATTATTAAATTTATGTCAACTCACAAAAAAACTACATCACTGGTAAATAAAAATGTAAAAAGCCAAGCTTCTAATTCGCCTATTTTGCAAACATAGGCGCAACAACCAAATCTTTTGAACCTGCCGTATATTGATAAAACCCACTACCGCTCTTTACTCCTAAATGACCTGCAGTTACCATATTTACCAATAAAGGGCAAGGAGCATATTTGTCTTTTCCTAGTCCTTCATACAATACACGCATAATAAATAAGCAAACATCTAAACCAATAAAATCGGCCAATTGCAAAGGCCCCATTGGATGTGCCATACCCAATTTCATTACTGTATCAATTTCGCTTACTCCTGCTACCCCTTCTTGCAAAGCAATTATAGCCTCATTAATCATTGGCATAAGTATTCGGTTAGCTACGAAACCAGGATAATCATTGGCTTCGGTAGGAATTTTATTCAATTGAACCGACATGTCCATAATGGCTTGCGTGGTTTCATTTGATGTTGAATATCCTCTTATTACTTCAACTAATTTCATTACTGGTACTGGATTCATGAAATGCATACCAATTACCTTATCTGCTCTCTTAGTTTGTGATGCTATTTTTGTAATTGAAATACTTGAAGTATTACTTGCCAATATAGTTTCAGGTTTACATATAACATCCAAATCACGAAATAACTTAAACTTTATTTCAGGATTCTCAGTGGCTGCTTCTACCACTAAATCAGCATCTTTTGAACCTGCATGCAAATCTGTGTAAGTAGTTAAATTACTTAAAGTTTTACTTTTTACCTCTTCTGTTATGCTTCCTTTTGAAACCATTCTGTCAAGGTTTTTTGAAATGGTTTGAATAGCTTTATCAAGCGCTGCTTGCGAAATATCAACTATGCTTACTTTAAAGTTATTTTGAGCAAATACATGGGCTATTCCATTACCCATAGTTCCTGAGCCTATTACTGTTATATTTTTCATGAATTTTATTTTATTCGATTTTAAAAGTCCGCGAAAATAACTATTCTCTTGATATTTCATCCTAAAATTAGCCGAACTTCATTTAGCAACTTACGAAGGTGTTTTTCACTTATCAAAATCTTATCCTAAATCAATTTTTATCATCCAAAAACCAAAGATATTTGTAGCAACAAATAAATTAAACAAAAACATATGAAATTTAAATCACTATTTATTGCTCTTGCAATCACTAGCAGTGCTTTTGCACAAACGAACTGGAAACTAGATAACGCACATTCAAGTGTAAAATTTTCAGTTGAACACTTAAAAGTGTCTGAAACTGAAGGTAATTTTAAAGGGTTTGCTAGTACACTAACATCAAAAAATGCTGATTTTACGGATGCCGAAATTAGTTTTACAGTTGATGTAAAAACGATCAATACCGATAATGAAATGCGTGATAAGCATTTGCAAAGTGATGATTTTTTCAACGCAGAAAAATATCCTCAAATGAAATTTAAAGGCAGCTCTTTTAAAAAAGTAAGCGGCAATAAATATGTTTTAGAAGGCGATTTAACCATCAGAGATGTTACTAAAAAAGTGAAATTTGATGTGGTTTATAGAGGCATTCAAAAAGATCCTTATGGTAATACAGTTGCTGGTTTTAAAGCTACAGGTAGCATTAAAAGATTAGAATATGGATTAAAATGGAATGTGATGACTGAAGCTACCGCTGTTGTGGCTGATGATGTTAATATTGTAATTAATTTAGAATACAATCAAGCAAAATAGGGATAAAATTACACCACTGAAATATCCTAAATAGTCGTCCCTCAAAAAGTCATTTTTAAACGGGAGAGATGTTGGCCTTG
>DAORKI010000189.1:0-3624 GCA_035439485.1 Bacteroidia bacterium | reverse complement strand
GTGAAAAATTAGAAGTAAATGGCACTATTAAAGCACAAGGTTTAAAATTAAATAATTTAAGTTTTAAATATGAATCAGCCAGTGGAAATATTCCTGAAAAAATAACTTGGGGGTCAAATGAAAATGCACCAGTTGGTTCGGTTGGAATACCTGTATTTCCAAGTAATTGTTTAGACCCTTTGAGCGTTGATAGGTATAATGTTATGACAGGGGCAGCAGTTTTTAAATCTTCGTCAATTGCACAAGGTGGATTAACTTGTAAAACCTTTGATCCTACTTTTTATGTTGGCTTATATGGATGTGATGGAGCACTTGAAGTTGTACAAGATGGAACAATACTAAATAGTGGTTCTACAAGTGATTTAAATAAGTTACTTATAAATACACATTGCGGAAGAGATGTGGTTGTAGGCAGAACGGATGGAGGCAATTTAATTGTTAATCATAATTTAGGAGTTGGTATTGTTGACCCAAATGCACGACTTCATGTTTCGGGAACCAGTATATTAGATGGAAATGTAAGAATAGGAAACACTTCATCTACAGCTTCGAATTATGGTCGAAAGTTAGTTGTTGAGGGTATTGTTTACAGCAGAGAGTTTAGAGTAACAGACAGTCAGGCTATTTGGCCTGATTTTGTTTTTTCTAAAAATCATAAATTAATTTCTTTAAAAGAACTTCAAACTTTTATAGAAAAGGAAAGCCACTTACCAGGAATACCAAGTGCAAAAGAAGTTGAACAAAGTGGTGGCTTTAGTGTTAATGAAATGCTAATAAAATTGCTGCAAAAGCAAGAAGAAACCACACTTTATTTGTTACAATTACATGATAAAATTGCCCAATTGGAGAAAGAAAATGAAGCATTAAAAGAAGCAATCAAATAACAAATCTTTAATATTATTAATATGAAAAGATTTATCATAATATCATTCTTTTTATTCAATTATATTTTTGAATTGAAAGCACAAATTGATTCTTTTAACTATAGTAGTTTTAACAGAGCTTTGCATGAAGTTTGGTCAGGATTAAATACAGATTCAATAACAACTGGAATTTTAATTGATAAAATAAACGTGGAAGACAATCTAACATTTTATCAAGATGGTGGACTAAATGATAGTATCACAAATGTATATGATTGGCTACTATTTTATAATTCACTTCGTTATGGTAAAAATGACAGCTTGCACAATATGAAGGAAATGGTTGATTTTATTCATTATGCAGATAGTTTTTCGAGGATTGATCATGCTATTGAGCTAAGTCTTTTAAACTTTAATTATAATAAACTAAAAAGCAACGCTATAACTAATAATTTAATTTCAATAGTCGATAATCATAAATTGGTTGATAATCCTAATAGAACTGAAAACCCATATACCAAATCTAAAGTTTTCAGTATTTGTCCTATTGTAATTCAAGCCACCTCCTTTAGAGTTTGCTTTTTGCTAAGAAATGAATTAATATTAGGTAATTCAGACACCCTCACAGAAAATCAAATTAGTTATGATGAAGGCATTACGTATGAACCTTTTTTATTGAACACTCCTTTTTGTCATACCTTTACTGATACCGGAATAATAAAACTCTTTTTTAAATCTATTAATAACAAGGGAGATACGCTATATTGCAAAAGCAATATGTATTTAAAACAATCAAATGAGTTTAACCGCTCTTCTTCTTGCGATGACCTTGCCATACCCGATATTGGGCCCGAGATGTTATTTTACAGCAATGGCGAACCGGGTGGTTATGACAATATTTATAATGACCCAAATAATTCAAATCCTGTAACTACAATTTCAGCTCATTATGCTGTTTGGAAAGGATGTAATATACCAGGTCAATTGAATAAACCTTATCTGTCGGTTGCAGGTTTTAACCCTAAAAATTCCAAAACTTTATTATGTTATGATGATGATTATGGTTTTCAGTTAAATGGATTCCCAGTTGGTCAGTTATTAAGCATAAATGAGAGTGATTTTTTAGCAAAAGATATCTGGCGTGGAACTTATTATGAAACTTGCAATGGAGCCTACTGGCCTGATTTTAGAGGCTGGAACAACGACAATCCATTAAAAATGATGAATAACCAAACAAGGTATTTACAAAGTCTTCGCGAAAAAGGGTATGATATATGGATATTAGCTGTGGACAATGGTGTAGATTTTGCAAAAAACAATGCATTGTTAGTGGCCAAAATGATCAATAAAATGAATGATTATTACTTAAATGAACAATTGCAAACCGAAGAATTGGTGGTAATGGGTTATAGTGCTGGTGCATGGGCTACTAGGTATGCCTTAAGTATGATGGAACGCTATAAAAAAATGTACCCGCAAAGTCCATATTATCATCACCATCGCGTAAAATTATGGATCAGCAATGAAGGAGAATTTTATGGAGCAAATACACCGATTGGATTCCAGCATTTTATGAAATTTTTAGGTTCAACCATACCTGCAACAGCAGCAGGAATTTTGAATACAGTAATTGCTTCTCAAACTTCAAGCATTATTGGTTCTGCATCTGCACAAGAATTAAGCCGATATACCATTAAATCAGGAACTCTATTCAGTGTTGAAAAACAGTCCTTACAAGATGACATTGAATCCCAAAACCAAAATACCAGAGGGTATCCTGAGTGGTGTCGTAAAGTGGCATTATCGCAAGGTAGTGGCGTGGGAATAGAAACTGAAAACCCTGCCTTATTTCCGAATCGTTTTGCACCTGGGGAAGTAATGTTTGACTATAAGGAAGAAGCAACAATTAATAATTTGACCCCTATTGGATTTAGACCTGCACGAGAAGGGAAAAGTTTTTGGATTAGAGATGGGAATAATCCTGTAATCATAAAGAAAAGTGGGTTTAAAATGTATCTCTTGGGGATACCAATTTCCTACGTGAGTGGCTCAACTCAAACAATAGTACAAGGCGATTTTAAAGGATGGGACCACTGCCCGGGTGGCACTCAATCTACGCCAAATATCGCCTTTTATAATATGAAAAATCCACGCTTTTTTTCTACTTTTGGTATTAATATACCAGTTAACCCTTTCTCTCACTTTAATTATGATTTAACTACGCATAGCTTTAGCCCTACTGTTGGTGGTTTTGATTTAAGGACACCTTTGAGTAATTATGAAAGTGAAGAAGATGTGTTTTGTAACATAGATAATAAATATGATTTTTTCCAAATTAGAAAAGATAATTTTAATGCCCCCAAATACTCATTAGGACACCGCTATGGTTATCCCTATTTAATGAATGGAAAAATTATTAATGGCGTTGTTGCAGAGTATAAAAAAATAACACCTTTTGATGCGGTGTGCGCTGTTGGCGATAAGAATACATATCCAACAATTTTACCCAATCACTTTCATGTGGACGATTTTCAACCCGACTTTCTTGACTTTTTATTAGGTGAAATCGCTTCTGATACAGTTTATATTCAGAATAGAGATATTGGAAATAATACCGAGAATTACATTGCAGGTTTTCACACAGCCAACTATATTTATTGCGGGAATAGTGTATTTCAAAAACATAGTAATGAATGGAAAGAGCCACCTGGCGAAGTTGTCATGAATCAAAATGCTAAAATTGATATGCGTGCCAAAGAAA
>DAORKI010000188.1:0-3631 GCA_035439485.1 Bacteroidia bacterium | reverse complement strand
TTTAACCCAGATGATTTTTGGCAAAAGCGCCTCACCAAAGTGGAAGGCCTTGAAGGTGTTGGCTATGCACGACTTGGAAAACCATTTAATATATGGGGATACAAGGTTCGTAAACAAGCATTTTATAATTTATTAAATCCTTTCGATTTCAAATTCAATGATGCTGATGTGTTAGATATTGGCTCTGGAACAGGATTTTATATTGCCATTTGGAATGCACTTAAAGCAAAAAAAGTTACAGGTTTAGATATCACTGAGGTAAGTGTTGAAAATCTAAAAACAAAATTTCCTGAGCATGAATTCATTCAATTGGATATTGGTGATGAAATAGGGAAACTCAAAACAACTTTAGGAAATAAAGATTTCATATCGGCTATGGATGTTTTGTTCCATATTGTTGATGATCAGCGCTTCGACAGAGCAGTTCATAATATTGCCTCTTTGTTAAAGCCGGGGGGGTATTTTATATATTCCGATAATTTTTTAACAGGAGAAACCATCAGAACCAAACATCAAGTTTCTCGTTCAAAAGAATATTTATTTGACTTATTTGAAAAGGCTGGTTTCGAATTAATTGCCCATAAACCATTTATGATTTTAAGCAATTATCCAATTGATTCTAAAAATAAATTATTGCATGCTTTTTGGTACTTATTAGAAAACTCTACAGCCATAATTAAACCACTTGGTCATTTGTATGGAGCACTTTTATTTCCAATTGAAAAAATGCTCCTTAAACAGGTAAAGGATAGTCCAAGTTCTGAAATTGTGTTGCTTCGTAAAAAAGCTTAGGCTTATATTTGCTTGATAGTAAATCCTGCTTGACTTAAATGATTCCAAAATTCGGGATATGATTTTAATACCACATTAGGATTTGTTATCTTGATTGAATCAAATTTTAAAGCTAACATTGAAGCAGACATTGCCATTCGGTGGTCTTCATAAGTTTCAAAAATTACTGGCTCAGAATTAATAGATGAATTACTTTCAATGGAAAAATCATCATGATTATTTGCATGGAGCCTGGCTCCTATCTTACTCAATTCAATTGTTAAAGCTTCAATTCTATTGCTTTCCTTATGAATTAAATTAGCTGCTTGATTCACTTGCAAAGGTAAACCTAAAGCTGCATTTAAAAAGGCAAATGTTTGTACCAAATCAGGATTGTCGATAAATTCGAAAATATGAATAAAACCATCATGATGTGATTTTATGATTTGCATTCCATCATCAATAAAACTATGTTGAATACCATACATATTGAACAAAGGTGCAACCAGTGCATCGCCCTGAAAACTATTATTTGTTAAGCCTTCAAGAAAAATAGATGCTTTTTCACTTAAAACAGCAAAAGCAAACCAATAGGAAGCAGCTGTCCAATCTGATTCAACATGATAATTACTTTTATGATATTGGTATGGGACAGGTTTAATGCTTATTGTATTGCCCATAAATTCAACATCAGCACCAAATTCAATCATTAATTTTTTTGTTAGTATGATGTAAGAAGATGACACAATTTTGCCCTTTAAATGAATGGTTAAACCTTTATTAAAATATGGCGCTACAAGCATGAGTGCTGTAATAAATTGACTGCTTATACTGGCATCAAGGTCAATTTCTCCACCATCTATATTTGATTCTTCAATTAGTAAGGCGCTACCTACTTTATTATTTTCGAATTTGATTTTAGCCCCAAGTAAATTAAGCGCTTCAACCAATGGCGCAATTGGTCGTTGTAATAATTTTGAAGTTCCTATTAATTTATATTTCCCCGGAATAATTGCTAACAAGGCAGAAAGAAAACGAAATGAGGTTCCTGCTTCGCCAACATCAACACACATAAAATCATCTTGTGCATTTGCTCTTATACTATTGATCTTTGTGAGTGCAGTGTTTAAATTATTGGTATCATCACAGCGACTTAAATTTTCAATTTTAAATGTTTGCTTCATTAAAAAATGAATAATAAGTAAACGATTACTTATGCTTTTTGAAGCAGGCAAATTAACTTTTGTGTCAATAATTTTACTCTGATGTGATATTGATATCATACAATGACAAAGTTCTTATTTTTTGATGGAATACTATGTATTTCTAACAATTTTGCTGTTGATTAACAGAAATTAACGCCTTTTAACTTAATTATTCATTGTCATTTTTTGGATATGTAGGTCAATTTTATAGCTTCGCAACGCTAAAATAAAAAAGCGCAACAATTATGTAATAAACAGCTTAAAGAAGCGAGCACAAAAAAGATAAAAATGACCAACAGCAAAAATATTATACTTGGCTTACTGTTCGCTACTTATAGCTTCTGCACTTATGCAGTAAAAGAAATAAAGCCCGACAAAAAAGAGGCAAAATCATCAACAGAAAAAGACACTGTTCCATTTAAGTATGTGAATCCAGCGCTCTTTGATGTTCCTAATGTAGAAAGTTTTGATGACGTTGATAACTTCGACTATACTTCTGCCGAAAGTTATGCCAACTTTGATCCTACATTTGATTACTATGGAATTTGGGATACCGTAAGTGTGAATCCTTATAAAATTGATTTATCAAAAAAGGAAGACACCACTGAAATTGTGTTGAACGATCATTATCAATGTGATTACCAACATCCATTTTGTGGAAAAGTAACATCACATTTTGGCCCAAGAGGAAGATATCGCTATCATTATGGAATTGATATTGACTTAGAAACTGGGGATAGTGTAAAATGTGCTTTTGAAGGCACGGTGCGTATTTCAAGAAGAAGTTCTACATTTGGAAATGTGGTTGTGGTGCGTCACAAAAATGGACTTGAAACCATTTATGCGCATTTATCCCGTTTAGATGTAAAAATTGGAGATCATGTTGAAGCGGGTGATTTACTTGGATTGGGTGGCAACACAGGTCGTTCACGAGGGAGCCATTTACACTTTGAAGTTAGATATAAAGGAATGGCGATTAATCCTGAGAGTATCATATCTTTTGAATACGGCACCTTAGTAACAGATAAGTTGTTGCTTGATAAACATTCATTCAATTACGTAAAAGATTATTCTAAATACAAAGGAAAATCTCACTATTACACCATTCGAAAGGGTGATACTTTAGGCAAAATTGCACAACGCAACCATATTTCATTGAGTAAGCTTTGTAAAATTAATGGTATCAGCAAAAAAACAATTCTACGTCCTGGACGTAAAATTAGATTAGCTTAATTCACTTGTAGTCTTCCTTGAATTATTTTTTTCTGCAATATTGTATTATACAGGAAAAGGTATAAATTATGCATCCCGCATTATATCATTGATTACATCATAGTAATGCACTGCTGATTTCATCAGGATTACCAAACTGAGCATTTGAGTATTAGCTAATACTGAATTTGAGTTCAATGAAAAACTCCATTCTAAAGAGTAATATTTTATACTGAAAATTTTTATTCGAGTCTTGTTATTCAATTGAAAATATTTTGAAAAGATAGTTGATTAAAATTTTCGATCAAATAATATGTATTCAATTTGTTTTTAGATTTGTAACTAAAAATATTATAACAATTGCATTTATTTTTAGTCTAACTAAAAAATAAATATGCAATGGTAAATGCCGATACAACTTGAAATTATTACAATTAGGCTAT
>DAORKI010000187.1:0-3733 GCA_035439485.1 Bacteroidia bacterium | reverse complement strand
AATAAATATTTTGTGGGTCTTAGTGCACCACATTTATTAAGTAGCAACATGGAAAAAAAATTAAACAATGACCCAATAGCAGCTAAGCAAGGAACACATGCCTATTTAACAGGAGGGTATGTATTTACTATTAATCCTATTTTAAAATTAAAACCAACTGCGCTCGTAAAGTATGCTAAAAACAGTCCCATTCAAGCTGATATAAACGCCATGGTTTATTTTTATGATATTTTAGGTTTAGGTGCCACCTATCGCACAAATGATTCATTTAATGCCATGGCCGAATTTATTTTGCCCAAAGGATTTAGATTAGCCTACGCCTTTGATTATACTTTAAGCCCATTAAAAAATTACCAAACAGGAAGTCATGAAATTATTTTACAGTATCGATTTGGGTTTAACAAAGAAAGACTTACTTCACCGCGTTTATTTTAAATTCAAAAGCATTCAAACAACATGAAATTAAAACACTTTTTACTTCTTTGGATATTGATTGGAGAGCTTGGTATTAAAGCTTTTGCTGGTGGTCCTTCCATAACAATGCGAAGAGCAAATAAACTATTTAATTCTTATGCATATAAAGATGCAGCTGCACTTTATGAAATGGAATTAAAGAAGAATGCAAAAAATTATGTGGCATTGAAAAATGTAGCTACCTGTTACCGCAAAATGAATGACATGCTGAATGCCGAAAAATGGTACGCTAAAGTGGTTGAAAACGAAAGTGCTGACCCTGAAAGTTACCTATTTTATGCTCAAGCATTAGAGTTTAATGGCAAAATTGATGATGCAAAGGTTTATTATAAAAAGTTTACCGCATCGGCCAATATGGATAAAAGGGGCGAAAGAAAAATGAAAAGTTTAGATGCGATGGCCTCTTTTTATACTGATTCTGTTTATTATAAAATTAATCCAGTTTCCTTCAATACATCAGGAAGTGATTATGGAATTACCTACTGCAAAGAAGGTTTAACTTTTGCTACTTCTGGTATTCAAAACAGTTTTGTGAAGTCAGAGTTTAAATGGAATAATGAAGCCTTTAGTGATTTGTATTTAGTTAGAATGTTTGATGAAAGAGATAGTGTTTTTGCACCTGCCAAGTCATTGAGCGATAACGTAAATAGTAAGTATAACGAAGGCCCGGCTTGTTATGATAGTGAAGGTAGAACACTAGCTTTTACAAGAAATGGTTATTTAAATGGGAAGGCAATTGCTGGCAAAGACAAAACAAATTATCTTCAAATTTATATTGCTACAGATAAAATGCATGATTGGAAGAATATTAAACCTTTTAATCAAAATAGTAACAGTTACTCGGTTTGTCACCCTGCATTTAGTTCCGATGGAAAATCAATGTATTTTGTGAGTGATATGCCAGGTGGTTATGGAGGTACCGACATTTATATTAGTAAATATGATAATGGGAAGTGGGGAGAACCAACAAATATGGGTGTTTCAATTAATACAGAAGGGAATGAGCTTTTCCCAACAGTTTTACGCGATAGTATTTTATACTTTGCCAGCAATGGGAAAGGTGGACTTGGAGGATTAGATATTTTTTCGGCACAAATCAATGGTGAAAAAGTAAAAGAAGTGGTAAATATGGGATATCCAATTAATACGGCATACGATGATTTTGGATTGATATACAATAAATCTAAAAGAATAGGCTTTTTCTCATCCAATAGACCTGGTGGAAAAGGGAAAGATGATATTTACCGTTTTACCTATTCTAAACCCGATTTTCAACTGAAATTAATGGTGGTTGATAGCGAAACTAAAAAAGGATTAAAAAAGGCTAAAGTGAAGTTGTATGATAGTAAAAATAAACTATTACAGGAAGTTGAAACTGATGATGAAGGCGCATTTATTACCCCAATTGATATGGATGCCAATTATAGTGTTTCAGTAAGTAATACCAAATATTTTGATCAAGCTCAACCCTTTGATACTAAAGGAGTAAAAGGATTTGAAAAATTGGTTGAAGTACCTATGTTTAAGGATTTAGGGTTTAATTTGGTGGGAAAAATTACCGATAGTGAATCAAAATCTACTATGGAAGGCGTTGCGATTACCATACTTGATGCTAAAAGCGGTGCAGATGTTTATGCCGGAAAAACAAATGCTGGAGGAGATTTTCAGAAAAATTTAAGCAATTACAGCCTCAATCAAATGGTAAATTATGAAATTAAGTTGGAGAAACCGGGCTACATTGCAAAAACTATTTACTACTCAAAACAACTCACCAAGAGTGGTGATGTGAACCTTAACGATGATATTAATTTATCGATGGAAAAATTAAAGGTTGGTACCGATATTGGGAAGGTGTTTAACTTAAATCCAATTTATTTTGATTCTGGAAAGTCTGACATACGAGAAGATGCTGAGGTTGAACTAAATAAAATTGTAAAAGCATTAGAGGATAATCCAACTATTGTAATTGAAATTGGAAGTCATACAGATAGCCGTTCAGCAGCCAAAGCTAACATTGCTTTAAGTGATAAAAGAGCCAAGGCTACTGTTGATTATATTATTAGCAGAGGCATTGATAAATCACGTTTGTCGGGCAAAGGTTATGGCGAGTCGAAATTGGTAAACAAATGCAAAGATGGTGTTAAATGTACCGAAGAGGAGCATCAACAAAATAGAAGAACAGAATTTAGAATTGTAAAAACCTAATATAAAGAAATCTGTTAGCGCGCTACAAAAACTATTTTCTTTTACATCTTACCGTTTTTATTTTTGGTTTTACAGGAATAT
Organism: Bacteroidia bacterium; assembly: GCA_035439485.1. Taxonomy (GTDB): domain Bacteria; phylum Bacteroidota; class Bacteroidia; order UBA4408; family UBA4408; genus CAIKXD01. Next base: position 973 of record DAORKI010000187.1, on the reverse strand, counting down.
TAGGGAAACTCATTACTATTCCAGCACAAAATTTGGTTTGGTATCGTTTGCTTATTGCCATATTGGCACTTTTTGTTTTTATCACCTTTATAAAAAAGCAAAGACTTATTTGCACCAAAAAGCAGTTATTTTTTTACCTATGTACAGGAATTGTAATTGCATCGCATTGGGTGTTTTTTTATTTGAGTATCAAGGCTGCACCAGTTAGTATAGCAGTAGTATGTTTATCATCATCCACATTTTTTACTGCATTAATAGAACCTTTATTTTATAAAAGAAGAATATTACTTTATGAGGTAATTTTAGGTGTCATTATTATTTTTAGTTTGTATCTAATTTTTAAAATCAACTATGCCTACAAATGGGGAATGATTTATGGAATTATTTCAGCATTACTTGCATCTGTGTTTCCTGTATTGAATGGTTTGCTGATAAAAAACAGTAATGCTTACACCTTAACATTTTATGAGTTGGGTGGAGGATTTTTAATGTTATCAGTTTATTTTTTATTTCAGGGAAAATTTACTTTTTCATTTTTTGACGTGTCGTTGTCAGATTTAATTTGGTTGATATTATTAGGCATAGTATGTACCGCATTTACTTTTGTAATTGGGGTTGAAATAATGAAGGAAATAAGCCCATATACGGTGGTCCTTAGCATTAACTTGGAGCCTTTGTACACCATCATAATTGCAACCATTTTTTTAGGCGAAGCTGCTTTATTAACTCAAGGCTTTTATTGGGGAACAGCGTTTATATTAAGTACCATATTTATTAATGCAGTTTTAAAGAAAAAATTCGCAAAAATTTGATCTTGTTTTTCAGTATTAACAGAAGAATAGGAACTTAATTTCAATTTTTAATAATTCTATTTCATTTTCAGAAATACCTGAAGGTGTTTTTTATGCACGTGTAATTGGGAAACCATCCTTATCAGGTATGGATGAACTTATAAGTGATGCCAATAGTTTTT
>DAORKI010000186.1:0-3921 GCA_035439485.1 Bacteroidia bacterium | reverse complement strand
TCATTTGTGCGCTTCTCCCTTCTATATGGTGTCTTTCTATAAAATGCACCAATTTCCCATCTTTAAATAAGGCTATTGATGGAGATGAAGGTGGATAAGGCAACATAAAATTACGAGCTGATGCTACAGCTTCTGTATCAAAGCCTGCAAATACGGTGGTGAGCTTTTCTGGCTTTTTGCCGTTTTCTAAAGATAATTTTACTCCAGGACGTGCTGCACCTGCTGCGCAACCACATACCGAGTTTACAAAAACTAATACCGTACCTTCGGTGGCATTCAAAGTGTTTTCAACTGCCGCTGCACTCGTTAATTCTTCAAAGCCTACTTGAGTCATTTCAGCTTTCATTGGTTTTACTAATTGTTCTGGATACATCTTAAATTCAAAGTTTAAGGTTAATATTTAAATTTATTATATTCAGCCCACAAATTATGCCTTACAAGCAAAATCTGCTAAACTGTCATTATTTCTTTCTCCTTTTGTTCTATATGTTTATCTGCTTTGGCAGAAAAATTATCTGTTATTGTTTGAACCTTTGTTTCAGCAGCCTTCGTTAAGTCCTCTGGAACGCCATCTTTATTCATTTTTTTTAGGGTTTCATTCGCTTCACGTCTTAAACTTCTTAAGGTAACCTTACAATGTTCAGCTTCAGCCTTAGCTTTTTTTACCAATTCTTTTCTCCTTTCTTCTGTTAAAGGTGGTACCATTATTCTTACTAAAACACCATCATTTTGTGGGTTAAAGCCCAAATTGGCAGCCATAATAGCTTTTTCAATAGGAGTGATGCTCGATTTTTCCCAAGGCTGTATTACCAAAGTTCTTGCGTCAGGAGAACTAACACTGGCAACATTACTAATAGGTACAAACGACCCATAATATTCAACCTGAATATTTTCGAGCATAGCTGGGTTAGCCTTGCCAGCTCTAACTTTAGTCAGTTCCGATTCTAAATGGTTAATAGCTTTTGACATTTCTGCCTCTGTGTGATCAAGGCATGCTTTTATTTTTTCTGCGCTCATATTTGCTGTTTTTATACAAAAATTATGACAAATTTATTTCATTTCAACCAATGTACCTAATTTTTCACCGGCTACTAATTTACTTAAATTCCCTTTTTTATTCATATCAAACACAATGATAGGTAGTTTGTTTTCTTTGCATAAAGTAAAAGCAGTCATATCCATTACATTCAACCCTTTTTCATAAACTTCTTCAAAGCTAATGGTATCATATTTTGTAGCGCTTTTATCTTTTTCGGGGTCTGCTGTGTAAATGCCATCAACACGTGTACCTTTTAGTATTACGTCTGCTTCAATTTCTATTGCTCTTAATGATGCAGCCGAGTCGGTAGTAAAATAAGGATTTCCTGTACCGGCTCCAAAAATTACTACTCTCCCTTTTTCCAAGTGTCGAACGGCTCTTCGCCTAATAAATGCTTCACAAATGGCCTCCATTTTTATTGCACTTTGCAAACGTGTTTGAACTCCTAATCTTTCTAAGGCACTTTGTAAGGCCATACTATTAATTACAGTGGCTAACATACCCATATAATCACCTTGTACACGGTCCATACCGCCTTCTTCCGCTTGTATTCCTCTAAAAATATTGCCACCCCCTATCACTATGGCTACTTGTAAACCCTTCTCAACAACTTGTTTTATATCTCTTGCATATTGCTCCAGACGTTCATTATCAATCCCAAATTGTTTGTTACCCATGAGGGCTTCACCACTCAATTTTAATAGCACTCTTTTGTAATTCATTGTATTTTGTTTAATTAAGTTCAAAAAAAAAGAGAGAATTAATTTCTCTCTTTTTTCTATTTTTTAATCTTATTAACCTAAGGCTACTCTTTTGAATCCAGTAGCAGTAAGACCTTTTTCACTGTCGTTCATGTACTGAGCTACAGTTTTTTTATTGTCTTTTATAAAGTCTTGGTTTAGTAAAGTATTTTCTTTATAGAATTTATTCAACTTACCCATAGCTATTTTTTCAAGCATTTCTTCTGGTTTACCTTCAGCTCTGGCTTGCTCTTTACCAATTTCTATTTCTCTCTCTAAAGTTGAAGCATCAACACTGTCCTTGTCTAAGGCTACAGGTGCCATTGCTGCAGCTTGCATGGCTACATCACGCATCACTTGTTCATTAGCAGACTTGTTAAAGCCAACAATGGTTGCAACCCTGTTTCCAGGATGATTATATGCAACAACACATTCAGCAGCTACATGCTCATATTTCCCAAGTTCAATCTTCTCTCCAATTTTTCCCACATAATCAGTGATATGTTCAGAAATACTTCTACCATCAATGGTTAAGGCTTTCAAAGCGTCCAAATCTGCTGGTTTATGGGCCATGGCAGTATCACTAATTTTGTTAGCAAAAGCAGTAAAATCAGCGTTAATAGCAACAAAATCTGTTTCGCAATTCAAAGAGATTATTGAGCCAAATTTTTTATCGTCAGATAATTTTGCTATTACATAGCCTTCTTTAGCTTCACGATCACCGCGGTTAGCAGCAACTTTTTGACCTTTTTTTCTTAAAATATCTACCGCTTTTTCAAAATCACCCTCAGCTTCAGTTAAGGCTTTTTTGCAATCCATCATGCCCGCACCAGTTTGTGTGCGTAATTTATTTACATCGGCTGCTGTAATATTCACAGTTGTTGATGACATTATTTTATTGTTTTAATTGATTATGATTTTCTTGTTCTTTTTCCTTTACGCTCCCCTTCTTCAGCACCTGATGTTTCTGCTACTACTAAAGTTTCTGATGGCTCTTTTTCAGCACTTTCATCATCCTTGTCTTTATCTACTTTTCTTTCAGATAAACCTTCTTGGATAGCTTTAACTACTGCCTCCATAATAACTTGTACCGATTTAGATGCATCGTCATTGGCTGGAATCGCGTAATCAACTATATTTGGATTTGAATTTGTATCTACTATTGCAAATGTTGGAATATTTAATCTACGAGCCTCAGCAACAGCAATATGCTCTTTGCTAATATCAACTATAAATAAAGCTGCAGGCAGTCTTGATAAATCAGATACACTACCTAAAGTTTTTTCCAATTTTTCTCTTTCACGTGAAATTAATAAACGTTCTTTTTTATTAATGTTTTCCCATGTGCCATCAGTTGCCATTTTATCAATCGTACCCATTTTTTTAATGGCTTTGCGTATAGTGGCAAAATTAGTAAGCATCCCACCAGGCCATCTTTCAGTTACGTATGGCATATTGATGTTTTTTACAGTATTCGCTACCACATCTTTTGCTTGCTTTTTAGTGGCTACAAACATGATTTTTTTACCTGACTTGGCAATTTGTTTTAATGCATCACAAGCTTCATCTAGCTTAGCCACAGTTTTATTAAGGTCAATAATATGAATCCCATTTTTTTCCATAAAAATGTATGGAGCCATAGCCGGATTCCACTTGCGTGTTAAATGTCCAAAATGTACACCCGCTTCTAAAAGATCGTTATAATTTGCTCTTGACATGAGTTGAATTGAAATTTCTTTGTTAAATAATATTTGAGTTGATTAACGTTTGCTGAATTGGAATCTCTTACGCGCTTTCTTTTGTCCTGGCTTCTTACGCTCAACCATTTTAGGATTACGTGTTAATAAACCTAGTGGCTTTAATGTTAAGCGATTTTCTCCATTTATTTCAACTAATGCCCTTGAAATTGCTAATCTGGTAGCCTCAGCTTGACCTGTAATTCCACCACCATCAACATTAACCTTTACATCATAGTTACCAGTTAAATTACAAGCAGCAAATGGTTGATTTACTTTTGCCTGTAATGGCTCAGTCTTAAAGTATTCTTTGTAATCCTTATTGTTAACTGTTATTACACCGCTTCCGGTTTGCACATAAACACGTGCTACTGCAGTTTTTCTTCTACCAATGGTATTTGTTACG
>DAORKI010000185.1:0-4000 GCA_035439485.1 Bacteroidia bacterium | reverse complement strand
ATAAAATATATCAAAATGAAAGCTAAATCATTTTTAGTATTGGCAGTTTCATGCTGTGTGTTATGTTTTTCATACTATGCTTTCATAAAAAATAAAAATGGTATTTCAAAACAAATTCCATATATAAAACCACCGTTAAAAGGTGTTGAAATTGCTTATACCAAATTCGTAATCAATCCAGCTCTAGATACTGTTATTACTTGTGTTAGTGGGAGTAAAATAAAAATTAAAACTCATGCATTTGTTGATAATAAAGGCAATATAATTAAAGGTCCTGTTACACTCAAATTTCGAGAATTTAAAGATGCTATTGATATTTTCTTAAGTGGTATTCCTATGACATATGATTCATTGGGAAAACAGTATCAGTTTGAGTCAGCTGGGATGTTTGAGATACTCGCATTTAAGAACACTGAACCAGTTTTTGTAAATCCTACAGCACCAATAATTGTTGAAATGGCATCCAATGTAATTGAAAATAGGTTTAATAATTATTACCTAGATACCATCAATAAAAACTGGCAATATGTACCTGCTATAGCCCCAATCAAAGAAAAAACATCTAGCCTTAATAAAGTAAATAAGAATGATAATTCAAATAAAAATAAATTTGATATACCAAGCTTAACCACTGACAAGTCAAGCTCAAAAAATATTTTTGACATTGATTTTGATATGGAAGAATTTCCAGAACTAGCCGCCTATAAAGATGTAAAATTTGAAGTATCCTCTGATGAAAAAAACTACAATCCGAAGCTTGCTGAAAGAACTTGGGAGTTAATAAAAATTGAAAAACATAAGGAGGAATTGACTTATGTAGTAACTTTTGATGGAAATAATGAAAGTTATAGTTTTAAGGTAAAGCCTGTTATTGATGAAATAGATGCAGACAAATCAAAGAAAAAATATGAGAAACTATTTACTGATTACAATAAGACATTGAATAAAAAACAAAGAATTCAAAAATTAAAGCAACGGCAAACAGATTCTATTTTTACGCTGCAAAGAAATGAAGTAGATAACACAAATAAATATGGCTCAATTTCGGCATTTAAACAAACAGAAAAATTAATAACCGAAGATCACATCATGCGGGTTTTTACTATACGCAAATTTGGTATTTGGAATTCTGATTGTCCTACAAATTTACCAAGCGGTGCACCACTTTTTGCCTATTTTAAAGATAAGAATAATCACAAACTATTATTTGACCATGTGTTTTTAATTGAAAAAGGTAAAAAGGCTGTGTTCAATTATTATGCAGAGCAACTAAAGAAATTTCAATTTGACCCTAACGCAAAAAACACACTCATTGCTGTTACCAAAGACAATCAGGTAGCCATGTTTAGCATAGCTGATTTTGATAAATTGTATATATCAAGGAAAAGACCAAACAACGATACCTTAAGCTTTGCTGATGATGATTCTGTAAGATTTATTATGAAAGTGCATACTATGCCAATTAAAAATCCAGAAATGCTAAAATCATTAATTAACATTTAAATGAGATTTCTTATCGGTTTCCTCTTGCTTTGCCCTGTAACGCTTATAGCACAGCACAAAGTAACATTTAAAGTAAGCAATCAAAAAACAATATACTCAATTTTGCCTGCTGATAGTGTTTTATGGGCACACCAACCCACTAAAATTCTTTTAAGTATAAAGGGAAGAAAAAAAGACTTTCATCTTACTTTAATTAATGGAACAGTAACTGCTAAGGACAATATTTATTATTTAAAGGTGGATAGTGGTGTTAAAACCATGTTAACCGTTTTAGAAAAACTTCCGAATGGAAAAAACAAAGTAGCATTTTCAAAAACCTATACTGTAAAATATATCGCTGATCCTGTGGCTTATGTGTGCGGCATAAAATCTGATTCTATCATTGATAAAGAACAGTTACTTAGAGACGATATTATATATGCTTATTCATCTTATTATAAAACTCGATTAAAGGTACTTTCCTTTAATTTTATATATGTAGCAGGCGAAAGAGTGGATACGCTGTTTACCAGAGGATGTCATTTTAATTTGGTGATGCGCAGAGAAATCAATAAATTGGTGCCAGGCAATGTTGTTTTCTTTAATAAAATTCAATGTCAGTTGCCTAATGGAAATATTAAGGAACTAAGGCCAGTAACGCTTTACATTAATGATACCAAGAGGTATCGCGTTGGTTACTGATCATAAATAATACAATTTTTTCAATTAAAAATGAGGTAATATTAAACCACACAAATTTTTAATTTTATCTGTTTTTACAAGTGTTTATGTTGCTTTAAATCATTTACAGCAATCATTTGAAATTGCCCAATTTAGTATGTAAGCATTATTTAATGCAATTAATGCTGAATTAAAATCACAAGTAAATGTTAACTTTGTTATAAATGCTAAATTGATTTTATTTATCTTTAAACTCTTAAGCTTCTTAAATAAATTCAAATGAAAAAAACTTTACTTACTTTTTTTGTCTTAACCATTTATATATTTACGACACAAGCCCAAACAATTCGTTATGTAAAACAAGGTGGGGCTGGCACTGGTGATGGCTCTAGTTGGGCAAATGCCTCCTCCAGTATTAAAGCCATGGTTAATGCCATTGGAGTTACAGAAGTTTGGGTGGCTGAAGGAATTTATAAACCAACCTCAACCCTCGACCGTGCTATTTCATTTAAATTGAAAAACGGAGTAAGTATTTTAGGCGGTTTCCCCAATACGGGCAATCCTGTAATAACTGACAGGGACTGGAATACCCATATTTCCATTTTGAGCGCTGATATTGGTATAATAGGTGACAGTACTGACAATAGCTACCAGGTAATTAGAGATAGTGCTACATATACTCTTAACAATTCGGCCATAATAGATGGATTTACTATTAAAGATGGCAATTCAATTGGGTCTTCAAATGCATATGGTGGGGGTATTTATACTGTTTTTACACCAACCATTATGAATTGTAATTTCACCAACAATACCGCAATTTTTGGTGGTGGTATATTTTGTGGCTCTCCAACTGTAATTAATTGTAGCTTTTCAAATAACAAAGCAGCACAAGGCGGAGGTGGAATGTTCATCGGCACTAACTCGGTTTCAACAATTGCAAATTGTACCTTTTTTAATAATACGGCCGATTACGGTGGTGGAATTGCTAACGAAGACTGTGAAGTAACTATTATCAACTCAAGCTTTTATAGTAATACAGCAAGCGGTACAAGCGGTGGGGGTGGTGGAATTTATAATCAGAACACAAGTGCAATTATAATCAATTGCAATGTTATATATAACACATCTGCTTATTTGAATGGAATAGGGATTCGCAATACCAGCTTCGCATTTTCAAGCATAAAGAATTGTATTGTTTGGGGTAATTACCCAGGAACACAAATATCGGGTTCTTCAAATACCACCTATTCAATTGTGCAGGGAGGATATACTGGTAACGCTAACCTTGATTTAAACCCTTTATTTGTGGATACTATCAATAGCGATTTTAGTTTAACACAATGTAGCCCTGCTATCAATGCGGGCCTTGATTCTGTAAATAACAGTAGTACAGATTTAGCAGGCAACCCAAGAATATTTGATAATATAATTGATATTGGTGCATATGAATTTCAGAACCTCTTTTGTCCTACTGGATTAAAACCTGTCGATAAAACAAATGTTTCTATTACCCTCAAAGCCCAACCCAATCCTTTCCAAACCAAGTTTACAGTAAGCATTGAAAATACAGGGGACGATGAATTAGTGCATTTGCAGGTTTTTGACATTGCAGGAAAAGAAATTTATCATCACAAACATGCTGTAAGTAACAATATAGAGCTCAACTTAACTTGTGACGCTGGTATTTATTTCCTAAAGGCTACAAGTGTTAAAGGTAAACAGCAACAATTAAAATTAGTGAAAATGGAGTAATACCAATACCTATTTAAGTTTGAGAGCCAAATATAATTAGTCGTCCCTCAAAAAGTCCAATTCCTATAGGCCTATTGGATTT
>DAORKI010000184.1:0-4004 GCA_035439485.1 Bacteroidia bacterium | reverse complement strand
TTATTTAGTAAATCCAATAGGCCTATAGGAATTGCACTTTTTGAGGGACGACTATGTAATCTGTATTAAGTTGCATAATCATATTATCAACTCTATTTGTACTCCAAAATAAAATTTACACATCTTTCAGTTAATTACAATTCGATTAATTTAGTTTTAACAACTACTTTTTTAATATAATTGTAGCAAACATTCATCACCATGCAAGAAATTTCCATTCAACAGCTACATCATTACTTTTTATTATCAAGTGGCATTTGCACCGACACTCGAAATATTAAAGAAAAGAGCCTTTTTGTGGCGCTTAAAGGTGAAAATTTTGATGGAAATACTTTTGTGGAACAAGCCATAAAATCAGGGGCTATGTTTGCTATAACAAATAAAACTGAATTTGCTGATAACAAAAATATTTTTTATGTATCAAATACTTTGGATGCTTTACAAGCTTTAGCCAATTATCATCGTAGGCAATTCAATATTCCAGTAATTGCTATCACAGGTTCCAATGGTAAAACCACCACCAAAGAGCTTTTTAATGCTGTGCTTTCTAAGAAATTCAATACATTGGCTACCAAAGGAAATTTAAACAATCATATTGGTGTTCCACTCACATTACTTCAAATTAAATCCGAACATCAATTGGCAATTATTGAAATGGGTGCTAATCACCAAGGCGAAATTGAATTATTAAGCCATATTGCTGAACCAAGTATTGGTATTATTACAAATATCGGGAAGGCTCACTTAGAAGGATTTGGTGGTATTCAAGGCGTAATAAAAGGCAAAACTGAATTGTATAAATTTCTTCAAAAAAATGATGGCTTAATTATGTATAATGCCGATAATGCAATTTTAAAAGAAAGGGCAATTCATCCACATACACTCACTTATGCTTTTCAAAATAATGCCAATTGTTTAGGCAAAATAACTAATGAAACACCTTACATTTCTATTAATTATTCATATAAAAATGAAGATTCTAGGGAAGTAAACTCGAACCTCATTGGTGTTTACAATGCCGAAAATATATTAGCTGCTATTTGTATTGGTAGGCATCTTGGCGTTACACATGAACATATTGAAGCTGCAATTTCAAGCTATTCGCCTGATAACAGCCGTTCGCAAATTATTACTAAAGGAAATTTTACCATTATTTTAGATGCCTATAATGCAAATCCAAGCAGCATGAAGGCAGCACTCGACAATTTTTCGAAAATGAATGCTCAACATAAAATCGTGATTTTGGGCGATATGTTTGAACTTGGTGAAGTAAGTTCACAAGAACATTTGAATATTATAAATGAAACATTAAATGGAAATTTCCAGCAGTGCATATTTATTGGCCCTCGATTTGGTGAGCATCAACAAAATGCAAATGCTAATTTTTTCGAAAATATTACACAATGCGCCAATTATATCAATTCTTTAAACAATAAAAATAGTACTTTATTAATTAAAGGTTCTCGTGGAATGAAACTAGAGCTGCTCCTTGAGCATATTCATTAATCCAATTTCAATACAGCCATAAAGGCTTGCTGTGGAATTTCAACACTTCCTACCTGACGCATTCTTTTCTTACCTTCTTTTTGTTTCTCTAACAACTTGCGCTTTCGCGAAATATCACCACCATAACATTTTGCCGTTACATCCTTTCTTAGTGCACGTATAGTTTCGCGCGCTATAATTTTTGCACCAATAGCAGCCTGAATAGGAATTTCAAACTGTTGTCGTGGTATTAATTCCTTTAATTTCTCACACATTTTTTTCCCAAATTCATAGGCATTATCTCTATGAATCAATGCCGACAAGGCATCCACAGGCTCATTATTTAATAAAATATCTAATTTTACCAATAATGATGTTTTATACCCTACAGGGCTATAATCAAATGAGGCATATCCTTTCGATATGGTTTTTAAACGATCATAAAAATCAAATACAATTTCTCCTAAAGGCATATCAAATTGCAACTCAACCCGGTCGGTAGTTAAATAAACCTGATTTTTAAGTTCGCCACGCTTGTTAATGCAAAGCGTCATAATACTACCTACAAACTCCGATTTGGTTATAATTTGTGCTTTAATATAAGGCTCTTCCACATGATCAATTTTACTCACATCTGGCAAATCTGAAGGATTATTTACAACCAACATTTCATTTCTTGTGGTAAAAGCATGGTAACTTACATTTGGAACAGTAGTAATTACAGTCATGTTAAACTCACGCTCCAAACGTTCCTGAATAATCTCCATGTGCAACATTCCTAAAAATCCACACCTAAATCCAAAGCCCAAGGCCGCACTTGATTCAGGTTCCCAAGTTAAGGAGGCATCATTCAATTGCAGCTTTTCCATACTATAACGCAATTCCTCAAAATCCTCAGTATCAACAGGGTAAATACCAGCAAAAACCATTGGCTTAACATCTTCAAATCCCTGTATGGCAAGCTCGCATGGACGAGTAACAGATGTAATGGTATCACCCACTTTTACCTCTTTTGCCGTTTTTATTCCCGAAATAATATAACCAACATCACCCGCACTTACCGATTTTTTGGGCTCAGGTTTCAATTTTAATGTTCCTACCTCTTCAGCATAATACTCCATACCCGTATTCACAAACTTTACCAAATCACCTTTTCTAATTGTCCCATTCTTAACTTTAAAATAGGCTATAATTCCTCTAAAGCTGTTAAACACGCTGTCAAAAATCAATGCTTGCAATGGGGCTTCTGCATCGCCTTTTGGTGGCGGAATCCTATCAATAATGGTATCTAAAATTTCATAAACACCTGCACCCGTTTTACCTGAAGCCGACAATATATCTTCACGCTTACACCCTAATAAATCCACAATTTGGTCTTTCACTTCCTCAGGATTGGCGCTAGGTAAATCAATTTTGTTTAAAATTGGTATAATCTCTAAATCATTCTCTAAAGCCAAATACAAGTTCGAAATTGTTTGTGCCTGTATTCCCTGCGCAGCATCCACAATCAGTAAGGCCCCTTCGCAAGCAGCAATGGAGCGCGAAACCTCATAACTAAAATCAACATGACCCGGAGTATCAATTAAATTTAAAATGTACTTTTTACCATTCAACTCGTAATCCATTTGAATGGCCTTACTTTTTATTGTAATCCCTCGCTCCCGCTCCAAATCCATATCATCTAAAACCTGAGCCTGCAAATCACGCTTCGATACCGTATTCGTATATTCCAATAATCGGTCTGCCAAGGTGCTCTTGCCATGATCAATATGAGCAATAATGCAAAAATTTCTAATATTTTCCATAAGGCTGCAAAAGTAATCAGAAAAATCGAAACTCAATCCCCCGCTTTAATTATTTAAAAAGGCTTTTGGGCGCCTTGCCCTTTCCATTTTTTTAAGCCATTTATTGTTAACACATGTTCCTTTTGCAAAAAAAATCAAAAGGGCAACCGGGCTTTTGCCACTCGCTTTTTTGTCAGCGCCATCAGCTGCCCCACAAAAAGAGCTCAAACAAAGGCTCAATCCCTGGTGCAAGTATGGCTTTATTTTTAAGCCCCAATTCAATAATTTTATACACAAATGCCCCACTTTTTCCTCCTGAGCAAAGCGAAGGACCAAATTTCTCCCCATTTAACAAATGCCACAGCATTTGTCCACCTGAGCAAAGCGAAGGACCAAATTGGACACCGTTTAACAAAAGCCCCGCTTTTGTCCTCCTGAGCAAAGCGAAGGACCAATATTCATCTTACCATTTTAACATTTTAAGGAGCAAAAAATAAACTTTGTAGAAAAATAATTCCGATTACACTTTCAATAAAGTCCAATTGCGGCCATGCCTTATTGTACTATTTTCAAGTTGTATCGGTATTTACCACTCTAAGATTAATAAATTATGGGTATAATTTATTAATCACATTGGTATAATTTGCTTTTAACAAATCAATCAATTTTGGAAACATGATAATCATCCATTTTATTTATACAGCAAAGAAATGATCGAACAAAAAGTAAATTATA
>DAORKI010000183.1:0-4055 GCA_035439485.1 Bacteroidia bacterium | reverse complement strand
GCTAATAAGAATGCTATTTGTAGAACATTTTACCAACTTTTTTGTCCATTAACCCCAATATTCTAAAAGCCTCACTATACGTGGGGCTTTTTTATTTTAATAATGAAGCAAAATACTTTGGTGCATGAATTAGCCTTGAACCATACCAACTAAACATTTCACCATCAACTATTTTTATGGTAGCATTTGGGCAAATACTTTGGAATTTGTTAATATGCTTTTCATTGAATGGGAAAGGCTCAGAAGAAAGTAAAATAAGTTCAGGTTGAGCTTGCTGTAGTTCAAAATCAGAAATTTCGGGATAGCGAAAACTAAACTTATCTTTTTCCAAAAAATCATTATTTTCGAACACGTTTTTAAAGTTGCAAGCTTTTAACATTTCATTTATAAAGGTGTTTGCGCCTGCCACCATCATTGGTTTTTCCCAAATAAAGTAAGCTACCTTTTTTATAGATTTACTTTTTAAATTATTAAAAAGCGAGAACTCAGCTTTAATTTTTTCGATTAATTTTTCAGCTTCTATGCTTCGATGGGTAATGATACCAATGTCTTTTATCATGCACAAGGCATCATTTAATGTGTTGATATTACTTATCCACACAGGATATAATTCTTGTAATTGTTCAATTTCTTTTTGCGAATTTTCCTCTTTATTCGCAATAATTAAATCGGGACAGAGCTGAGCTATTTTATCGAAGTTTAAAGTTTTAGTACCACCAACCCTTATTTTATTCTCATACCAAGTTGAAGGATGCACACAAAATTTGGTTATACCAATCACTTGTTCATTCAAGCCTAAGTTGTATAATAACTCTGTTTGTGATGGGACTATTGATATAATGCGAGTTGGTGGCGATTGAATCACCACCTTACGACACATTTGATCAATAAATTCAGGCATTTACTTTATTTTTCAGAAGTCAAGCGTCATTTGCGTATCCATATTATCTAAGTTTTTACGGATGTTTTTCAAATGTTCTAGTCTAGCATAATCAATTTCAACTTCACTATCATCATAATCGGCATCAACAGCACCAACATATTCTATTTTTACTTCTTCAGGATCAGGCGGGCTAATATTATTTATTTCCTTTACAGGATTTGTAGTTAACCTGTTGCCTTTGGCTTTCAAACCTTTAATGGTGATAAACTCATTGATATCAATTTGTTGATCAGGTATTTCGTTGTTCTTCTTTTTCTGATGTTTAATTTCGATAATTGGCGTTTTGCAAGTTGTAGCTAATTCAAGGCGTGAGCCTTCAGTTTCACTAATGAATAATGTTTTTTTATCTGTAATTTCTATTAAGAAACGTTTCACATAGTATTCTTTCTTTTCACTATCATAATAAACAGCGGCTACTGGTTTTTCAGGATTAAATTTTTCAATTAAGATCATATCTTCATCAAAATGATTGCTTAGGTCGAAATTAATGAGTCGATAATGACCAGATTGAGTGATACACAAAATTTTATCATCACCACTAAAATCGCCCAACAAAATACCACGGGCATCAGTATTCAGCCTGTGAATGGTATCATCAAACCATATACTACGCGCCCCGAGTGTACTTAATCCTTTTTCTTTGAGTACAACTTTTTTAATACCATAATTAGTTAAAGTGTTGCCTTGGCTGTTACGACCTTTGATAGCTAAAGTTCCAAAATCAAAATCGAATTGCAATTTTCTAATACCAGGTAAAGGTTTGTGAATGATAGTTACAACTTCGGCTTCACCATTTGGATTGGCTGTAAAATAATGAACTTCGGACCCTTTATTGCCTTTGGTTAAATCATATATTTTATCTCTGGTAACTCCGCTCACAGCAAACCTTTTGGCAAAAGACTTTCCTTTAATGCCATCGCGATAAATCATGTTGTAAATGGTGCGTTCATCATTTTTTCGGAAAACATTAATGTAAATAATGCCTTTACCTACAAAAGCTTTATCACTCACTTTGGATACCGACATGGTACCATCTTCACGAAACACAATGATGTCATCAATATCAGAGCAATCGCAAACGTACTCATCTTTTTTCATGTTGTAACCGGCAAAACCTTCTTCGCGGTTAACATATAATTTTTCGTTAGCTACAGCAACAGTGGTGGCGTTTATTACTTCAAAGGCTTTAATTTCGGTTTTGCGCTCACGTCCTTTTCCGTATTTCTTTTTTAAGTTTTTAAAATACTCAATGGCATATTCAACAATATGGTCAAGATGATGTTGAACGAGTTGTAATTCTTCTTCTAAATTTTTGATATGTTCATCGGCTTTAAAGCTGTCGAACTTAGAAATTCTTTTGATTTTAATTTCGGTAAGGCGAGCAATATCCTCCATTGTTATGACTCTTTTGAAGAGTTTCTTGTATGGCTTCAAACCTTTGTCGATGGCGGCCAACACAGCTTCCCAAGTTTCACTTTCTTCAATGTTGCGATAGATTCTTTTCTCGATAAATATTTTTTCGAGCGATGAGAAATGCCAAGCTTCTTCAATTTCACTTTTACGAATGTTTAGCTCTTGACGCAACAAATCAAGAGTTTTTTCAGTCGATAATTTGAGCATTTCATTCACGCCAACAAAACGAGGTTTATCGTTTTCGATAATGCAAGCGTTAGGTGAAATACTTACCTCACAATTGGTAAAAGCATAGAGTGCATCAATGGTTTTATCAGGCGAAATACCTGGATGTAGATGTAAAATAATTTCTACATTTTCGGCTGTATTGTCCTCAATTTTTCTGATCTTGATTTTTTCTTTTTCGTTAGCCGAAACAATGCTTTCCATTAAGCTTCCGGTGGTGGTTGAAAAAGGAATTTCGGTAATGACTAATGTTTTTTTATCGAGTTGATTGATTTTAGCCCTTACTCTAATTTTTCCACCTCTTAAACCATCGTTATAGTTACTGAAATCAGCTAAGCCTCCTGTAGGAAAATCGGGCACTAAATGTACCTTTTTACCTCTTAAAATATCAATAGAGCCATCAATCAATTCATTAAAATTGTGTGGCATTATTTTACATGCTAAACCCACAGCAATACCCTCAACACCTTGTGCCAGTAGTAAAGGGAATTTAACAGGTAAGGCAACAGGTTCTTTATTTCTTCCATCGTAAGAAGCTTGCCACACTGTAGTTTTAGGGTTAAAGGCAACCTCTAAGGCAAATTTACTCAAACGTGCCTCTATGTAACGAGAGGCAGCTGCACTATCTCCTGTAAGTATATTTCCCCAGTTTCCTTGGCAATCAATCAATAAATCTTTTTGTCCAAGTTGCACCATGGCATCACCAATGGAAGCATCACCATGTGGGTGATATTTCATACAATGTCCAATAATATTGGCAGCCTTATTGTAGCGCCCATCTTCGAGCTCGTACATGGCATGTAAAATCCTTCTTTGAACCGGTTTAAGTCCATCTTCAATTGCTGGTACAGCACGTTCTAAAATAACATAACTGGCATAATCTAAAAACCAATTTTGAAACATGCCACTTACGGGCAATATATTTTGAATTTCCTTATTATCGTTATCGTTAATCTCGCCTTCGTGAAGCGGGTCTTGTTCTTCTTCTGCCATTTTAACTTGATTTTACTCATAAAAATGGAATATCAGTCCATTTTTTTAAAGTGGTAAAGGTATTAAAAAGGAATATATTATAGAAGATAGTTTTGAACGGTTTTTTGTTAATGAAATAAGTTTTGTGTGGAGCGTGTTTGGTTGGAAGGCACACTTAACCATGGAAAGGAATGAAGAAAGTTTTAGGAAAATTTAGGCGTGGAGCATTTATGGATTAAAATTAATAGATGAAACATGGCGTAAAGATAGTGGTAGCGAAATACCAATAAAAGGATTGGTTAAAGTGAGTGAAATTGAACGCAGGAGTGAAATAGTGATCGATAATGAGGCGAAAAGCAAGGAGAATTATGATAGAAATAGAAAAAAACATGAGAGTACTTAGTCGTCCCTCAAAAAGTCCAATTCCTATAGGCCTATTGGATTTCCCAAATAATTCGTAAAAATAAATTACCAAGAATTTGATATAATCTCATCATTTTCG
>DAORKI010000182.1:0-4131 GCA_035439485.1 Bacteroidia bacterium | reverse complement strand
TTATTTAGTAAATCCAATAGGCCTATAGGAATTGCACTTTTTGAGGGACGACTATTTATTCTGACTTAAATTCAGAAAGACCAAAAAATCAATACAATTAGTACAATTTAAGTAATACCGATTACACTTTCAATATAGTCCAATTACGGCTTGGCCTTATTGTACTATTTTCAAGTTGTATCGGCATAAACCATTACAAATTTATTTTTTAGTTTGAACTAAAAAATAAATGCAATTGGTATAAAATGTGCTTCTATTAGGCTTGAAAAATGGATGATCAAATACTTTTTAAGTATTTTAAACATCATACAGCATTATAATACTTTTCTTTTAAAACTTAAAAAGTCCAATAATTTGGAGTTAAAGTTTTCACTATTAAAGAGTGTGTACATCAGTATCATAATGATACCAAAATCAACTATGCCCATCACCCAAGCAATCATTATATGAAGAAAAATACCTGCAAAAAGCATAATATTTTTAGTCCTTTTAATCCAAACTAAAATAGGGAAAAACATTTGAAAAAGTAGAGTAAACCATGAAACTGACCTTATGACAAAGGTATTATCGATAAAATATTTTGTAAAAACGGGGTGCGTGTATAAATCGTTATAAAGAACGTAATAAAATGCTGTTCCATCAACCCAAGTTTGACCTTGTAACTTATAATAACTTGCTACTAAATACAAAAATACCACTTGCAATTGCATAGCAAGAAAGCCAAAATTAGCTAAGGTAATTTTTATGGCTTTCCAATATTTGTTTGTTGTGAATTTAGCCTCTTCATCAATAAAAATTAACATAAATAAAACCATAGTGAGTAAACTAAATCCTCCATTTTGCAGTGGAGCAGTTTTATGGTAAATATTCATGAGCAATACATAACAAATTACCAATGACAATCTTTTTAATGGGAGTAAAAAATAGGCAATAATGCTGAAGAGCAACCCATACAAAAAAAACAAATAGTATTTGCTAAATTGTTCACCTTCTAACAAATTTAATGGCTTCAGCAAGATATTGGACGATTTATAATAAGGCACCATAAAATTATTTGGTCCAAAATATTGTTGTGCAATAGGTAAAAATTGGATTACATAAAGAAAAATAAATACCAGTAAACTTCCTCTAAATAGCTTTATTGTATTAACATACTTAAAGGAGTTGGTGAAATTATCAACCAAAGAATTAATTTTATTCCAATGCCACATCTTTTTTCAATATTGGAAGAGTGGGAAACGTTATTTTTAAATCGGTATGCTTAATATTTTTTAAGGTTTTTCCAACATACTTTTCGGGATAAATGTAGTTAACTTCAAATTGAAGTGAGTCATATAAATCTTGTTTTCCAGCATTGATAATTATATCAGAAAAATAGCGTTGCGCCATGTTAAATCCATCATACCTTTTGAGGTATACAAGTCTTAATGAATCTTTATTTTGAATTGTTTCTTTTGAATTTTGCAAATAATAATCGGAATAAATATGTGCATCATAAAGATGCCTTAAAACATAGTCATAGTGCTTAATTTGTGTTCCAATAGGACTTAATCGGTTATGAACATGTTGTTGTAACATGTCGGTTTGAGGATTTTGCAATTTAGTCCAATGACCTGTGTTGCTTTTGTATTTAATAAGTAGTTGTTGCTTGCAAAATGGTGGATCGGGGGCAAATATTTTATTATTTTGATTGAAAAATGGGAACATATATTTAAATACAACAAATCTTAAAGTAGGATTGTCTGTAACTTTATCAAAATTGTAAATAAAAGTAAAACATAAATGGCAGGAGAAACAAAAGGCAAAAAATGCAAATATTATTTTCTTGTAATTCTCCATAATTAGGAAGTCTAAATGAATAGACTGTATTAAAATAATGCGATAAAGATATGGCAATTATTTTGTTGAAATCAAACTCAATACATTGACTATTGCAATATAGATTAATTCTTAATTACCAGGAAAAAAGAGGTAATCCTTCCATCATTTTGTTCACATTTTTACGCACGTTTAAAATAACAGATTCATTGTCTTTATGCATAAGGACCTCGTCAATTAAGTCAACAATTTTTTCCATGTCATTTTCTTTTAAACCCCTTGTGGTAAGGGCGGCAGTTCCAACTCTTATTCCCGAAGTTACAAAAGGAGATTTATCATCAAATGGGACCATATTTTTATTTACAGTAATATCTGCTTTTATTAACACGCTATCAGCTTCCTTACCGCTCAAATTTTTACTTCTTAAGTCGATGAGCATGCAATGATTATCAGTTCCACCTGAAACAATATGATAGCCTTTGTTTACAAGAGCTTGCGCCATTGTTTGAGCATTTTTAATCACTTGTTTTCCATAAGTGGTGAAATTATCATTTAATGCTTCACCAAAAGCCACTGCTTTTGCAGCTATAACATGTTCTAAAGGACCGCCTTGTGTGCCAGGGAATACAGCGCCATCAAGCACTGCGCTCATCATTTTTAATTCACCCTTTGGTGTTTTGTGACCCATTGGGTTTTCAAAATCCGTACCCATCATAATTAATCCTCCACGAGGGCCTCTCAAAGTTTTGTGTGTGGTAGTGGTTACAATATGACAATGAGGGATTGGATTATTTAGTAATCCTTTTGCAATTAATCCTGATGGATGAGAAATATCGGCCATCAATAATGCACCAACACTATCCGCAATTTCGCGAAAACGCTGATAATTTAAGTCGCGTGAATAAGCTGAAGCCCCACAAATTATTAATTTTGGTTTTTCTTTTTTGGCAATGGCTTCAATGTTATCGTAATTAATTTGTCCGGTTTCTTTTTCCACACCATAAAAAGTTGGACGATATAATTTACCTGAAAAATTTACTGCTGAACCATGCGTTAAATGTCCTCCATGCGACAAGTCGAAACCAAGTATGGTGTCGCCAGGATTAATTACTCCTAACATCACAGCAGCATTAGCTTGAGCTCCACTATGTGGTTGCACATTAGCCCAGCAAGCTCCAAATAATTTTTTTACTCTATCAATGGCCAATTGTTCAATTTCATCAACCACTTCACAACCGCCATAATACCTTTTACCAGGAAGTCCTTCGGCATATTTATTTGTGAGTACAGAGCCCATGGCAGCCATCACTTGTGTACTTACAAAATTTTCGGAAGCAATAAGTTCCAAACCATGCAGTTGCCTTTGCTTTTCATTATTAATTAAATCAAAAATAATTTTATCTTCCATGTGGTTTGTGTTAATATCTGTAGCCATTTTTTTGCCAATATTTGATGAGGATAAAGCCAAACAACATACCACCCAAATGAGCAAAGTGGGCAACATTATCGGCATTACTATTATAAATTCCTGTGAAAAGTTCAATTAATCCATAAAGTATGACAAAGTATTTTGCCTTAATTGGAATGGCAAAATAAATGTAAATCATTTGTTCAGGAAACATCATTCCAAAAGCCAGCAACAAACCAAAAACCGCACCAGAAGCACCAACAACAGGAGGGATGCTGTCGTAAAAAGTTGCTCTAAACGCATCAGCATCTTGAATACTTCCCATAGCTTCCAACGCATTTATTTCGGTCATTGCAGGTGCTATAGTGGTAAAATAAAGAACTAGGTAGTGTGTAACTGCAGCACCTAATCCTGTAATTATGTAATAAATTAAAAAACGTTTGCCACCCCAATAATTTTCTATATTGTTTCCAAACATCCATAAAGCAAACATATTCATAAGTATATGAGTAAAGTTGCCATGCATAAACATGTAAGTAACTATTTGATATGGTTTGAAAGCTTCAGATTTTGGGTAATGCAAACCTAAAATTTGATTTAAATCAATGTTAAATCGTTCTCCAACCACTATGGTTATCAAGAAAAATAAACCATTAATAATAAGTAGATTCTTTACTACTTCTGGCAATAGGCTGAAGCCTCTGGGTCTGTAATCATTATAACTCATACGAAGTACAAAGAAAAGAAAATAATTAGCCGATATTTTGTAAAAATCATTAAAAATACAAAATTCTGTAAAACCTTATCGTTTATTTACAATTTCAAATGTATTGTCCACATTTTACAGAACTAATAAGTCGTCCCTCAAAAAGTCATTTTTAAACGGGAGAGATGTTGGCCTTGTG
>DAORKI010000181.1:0-4490 GCA_035439485.1 Bacteroidia bacterium | reverse complement strand
CTTAATACATTTACTTTAACTATGGAAATTTATAGTTAAAGAAGAATGTGTATATTCGTAGCCATATTATTAGTAAAAATAAAATGAAAATTACTGCATTTAAATCTGGCAAATACAGCAAAGAATATAACTATAAGAGTTTTGTACCTAGTTTAATCAATAAAGATTGGGAAATAAATGTCCCCGAAATCAATCAATTGCTTGAGAAAGCCAATTTACGCTTAGGAGAATTAAATGCTTTTGCTATTATTTTACCTGATGTAGACACTTTTATTAAAATGCATATTGTAAAGGAGGCTACCTTGTCGAGTAGAATTGAAGGCACGCGCACTTCTATTGATGAAGCCTTAATGGCTGAAAAAGATATTCATCCAGAAATGAAAAATGATTGGCAAGAAGTTCAAAATTATATTGCAGCGATGAATTTCTCAATTAAACAATTAAACAAACTACCACTCAGTTCAAGACTTTTGCGTGAAGCTCATAAATTATTAATGAAAGGCGTAAGAGGTAAAAATAAAATGCCTGGTGAGTTTAGAAAAAGTCAAAATTGGATTGGAGGTGCTACTTTAAAAGATGCCAAGTTTATTCCGCCTGCGCATACATTTATTGCTGATTTAATTACTGATTTAGAAAAGTTTTTAAATAATGATGAATTACATGTACCTCATTTAATTAAAATTGGCATTGCCCATTATCAGTTCGAAGCAATACATCCTTTTTTGGATGGTAATGGCAGAATTGGTCGTTTGTTAATTACACTTTACTTGGTCGAACGTAATATTTTAAATAAACCTACCCTGTATTTTTCTGATTTTATTGAACGTAATAGGCAACACTATTATACCAATTTAAGTGCTGTGAGTAATAAAGGAGAACTTGTTCACTGGCTAAAATTCTTTTTGATTGGTGTGATTGAAACAGCAGAAACAGCCATTGTTACTTTTAATAAAATCCTTTTATTAAGAACAAAATTAGAAAGTAAGGCCATTGTAAAGTTGGGTAAGAAAATACCAAAAGCACAACAACTTTTAGCTTACTTATTTAGGCAACCAGTAATTAATGTAAATGACATTATTACACATTTGAAAGTAACTAAACCCACGGCAAATGCTTTAATAGCCGACTTTGTAAAACTCAAAATCTTAAAGGAACAAACCGGCTTTAAGCGCAACCGCAGCTTTCATTTTGAAGAATATTTGAAGCTGTTTGGGAAGTAGCACTATGAGTAGTAATTTAATTTTACTGCAATTTTTCACTTTAACTATGGATTTTTATAGTTAAAGTAAATTGCATAAGTTTAACTTTGATAATTTATAGAAAAGGGAAGCAGCAACCTAAATAAAATTTAAAATTTTACTTTTTGTACTGTTAATTTTTTACCAAAGACGTAAAATAAACTGCCTCAAGAGGGTTTTAGAAGTATCTATTGCACTTTCAAATTAATGATGATTTACCATCGCCACTGGCTCCATTTACCATCAAAAATTTCTTTTCCTCTAATCGCTTAACCAACCGTTCTACCTGTTGCTCTCTTCCTTTAAAAAAGATGCTTTCTTCTTCATTAAAGGGCCTTAGGCAAGGATATGGACAAATGGTGCTTGACATAGGTGGAATAAAGATTCAAAAATATAAATTAAAAGTTCATTTTAAAATAAATGTTTAATTGGATGAAATGAATATTCTTATATACAAAATCTGTTCACGCTAAATTGATTTGGAAATTTATTGAAATCTTAATTTATCAGCGCCTTAGCAAACCCTAACTCATTGGATAGCCGAGGGCAAGATTGGAACACAATTGAGGGCATGAGTCGTACATTGGCAAGGGCAAGTGTGGGACTCGAATGAGGGCAAGTACTGGACATAGATGAGGGCTAAAAAATGGTTACTTTTTATACGAAAGTGAAATGGTTTTTAGACCATTTCAAACTGAGGTAAATGCCGATGATCATTTGTTAGACCAAATTTATTTGGTCTATTACAAATATCATATCGGTATTATTTGAATTTTACAAAGAGGAAATAATGATGTTCACAAAACATCCAATTAAAATATGAATGGGACTGAAATAGTTAGTCCTTTTCTATTGTTATTATTAATGGGGCGAGAGTTCTTGTGGTGCCATCAGGCATTGAAGCAATGATATCTTCGATAACTACTTTTTTATAACTTTTAATTACCTTACTTAGTTCAACACTCTGTGGATTTTCAATGATCGTTGTATCACTTTCAAACGCATTATTTCTATTTAAAATTTTTGCCATTTCATCTGAAAAAAGGCTTCCTTTTGTCGAGGCAGAAAAAAAATCACCACCAAAATTTGCGGAAACTGTAAATCCGAGTATTTTTATTTTAATATTGAAATCAAAATTCAACACCATAGCTGAAAGTTCCTTAAAATCCTTTAAATCACTTGCTTTAAACTTTGTTGTATTGTTAAAACCAGAAATCACAGCAACAGGATCTGGCAATAATTTTACTCTAAAATAAGGTGCATCACCTTTCAACATTTTGCGTTCATTGCCAATTTTTGCAAACGCGTTTATTTTTACTCCAATAGCACCTTTAGGTATTTTTAATGAATATGAACCATTGGATTGCTTTTTCAATTGACATTTTAAATTTCTCGCTTGTTCTGGAAAAACTTCAATAACGGGTTCAATATCTTTTGTGTTGAAACCCGAAACTGCAAAATCAAATTGATTTTCAACACCAACATACATTACATTCATTTTATCAGGCATAACAATCGGAGAAGAGTGTTCTATTAAATACTCTAATTCCTCCTTTGTTTTAATTTCCGACATAACGGCTAAATTTTTCAGACTATCTGCTTCCTTTTTTGCCTTTATAGCTTGGCTTGCACTCATCTCTGCTTTCAAAACCAATTCTTTCTGAATTTTTTCATTTTTCAATGCTTCATTTGCTTCGTGTATTTTGGCTTGATTGGTTAAATATAGGAAATACAAAATAATGCCCGATATCAGGTAAGGTTGAATTCTATTCCAAAATAAAACAATACGACTTTGGAGCAAAAAGTTTTTAAAGTCCTTCAAACTCTCTTCATTGTAATTTGGTGATATTCTTTTTAGCCACGCCAAATGCACAGGATGCTGCTTGTACCATCGGCTATATAAAGTATACAAGCCTGAAGGCAACACATATTTCTGCACCTTCGAAAATTGCCATGAAAACAACATAAACCATTTACTTGTTTTTACATTGGCTTTCCAAACTTTTAGGGGCTTTTCAATTTCTAACCAAGTTTGCACATTTTCATCTTCTTCTAAAACCCACTTTTCTAGTATTTTCCAATTCCTTATTAAACTTTCGTGTGTAATATCTAATACTGTATTTGCTGTTAATTCAATATTTGATGAACCAGCAAATGGTTTTAAAAAACTATTTCCTTCTTCTCTGAATTTTAAAATTATCTCATTGAATTCCTGAATACTTAAACTTTCATCATTGATAAATTCAAGTACTTCAAGCACAGTGGCTCTCCTCCTCACAATCCTTCCTTTATCATAAGAAGTAAGAGCTTGAAAGAGAATCTTAAGATATTTTACCTTTCTTGTATTTTCAATTTGCTCAAAGGATAAAGTAAACTGATCCTCACTAAATAAAAGCTCATTGGCATGTGCATTTAACACATTATTCAAGTTGGGTTTTTCAAAAAATTGCAACTTGAACTTAGGTTGAATTTCAATCCACTCTTGAAAAAGCTTTCTATCTGCTATTGTTAGCAGTTTAGGAGAAATACCTCCTACTTTTGCCAAATGAATTAAATCCATTTCTTCGTTGCCATTGGCAGCGGTTTTCCATATTTGATGTAAAGCATGTTGTAATATTGGCAGTTGGTCAATGCCATCAATCAAGCTATTAATAAGTGTTTGCGTTAATCTTTTTGAAATTGAACAACCTGCAAGCGCTGCAGGACCTTCAATTACCTGTTCAATTTCTTGCCTCTTTAATCGTGGAACAAAAAATTGGGAATAGCCAATTGCCTCTGGTAAACCTCTAAAAGAAGAGCATTGTCCGATATAATCACTGCGCATAGTACATACAACATATATAGGCAAATCATTGGCTGTAGCAATTTTGTATGTTTCTAATAAAAGATTAATTGTTTTCTGACTTTCAATACTTGGAATTCCATTTTTGTAATTCTCAGGATTCGTAAAAAACTCCTCAAACTGATCAACTAAAATTAATAAATTTGCCCCTCTGCGTTTTAATAATTTTCTCTCTTTTTCATCTGCTTGCTGCCACCCATTTTTTGACTCATCTATATAAAAAGAAGACGTTTTATACAAATCGCATAACGCACTAAAACCATAGCCTAATTCTTTTTCCGTTTTAAGTTTATCATCTAATTTTAATTGTTTGCAAAGTGAAACAGCTAAATTCTTTAATGGACTTCTTTCGGGACGAAAATCAGCTACAATCCAATTGTTGTATTTGGCTTTAAAAAATCCTGCTTTGG
>DAORKI010000180.1:0-4543 GCA_035439485.1 Bacteroidia bacterium | reverse complement strand
AATAATTTATAAATCACATTGGCATCAGTTGGGTTAATCCCGATTTAGAAAATGTGATCAGATTTGTAAAAATCTGATTTACAATTTCTTTATCGTTTACGCATTTCTAATGCCCAATCTGGGTTAAACTATTGATTCCTCTGTGAAATAAGTAATAGCCTAAATTAGCTTCACTGCATTTTTGCTAAACTACATTCCTCTCGCTATTAACCAATGTATGATTTATAAAATATTGGCATAATTTATTAATGACATTGATATTATTTGTTCAGCTCATAATAGAGCTTAGGTTTAATTTTGAGATTAATTTTTTACCCTATTAAATTTGAGTGTGCCTAACATCCAATCGGGTAATGTTTTCGTACGGTCACGTTTACTTACATCAAGATACCAACCTATTTTCTTTAAAATTGGAATTCGATAGGTTTCAACAAATTCAATGAGTGTGCCATCTGGGTCTTCAATATAACTAAAATGTCCAGCAGCCTCACCCATATCGAAGCTTGTTGAACTATCAACTGTAAAAGGGTATCCATGATCAGCAAAGTTCTTTTCTAATTCTTTCATGTTATACACATCAAAGCACAAATGGATAAATCCTAAATCACCCCAAAATCTATTTTCAAACATTTTACGGGGAGAGCGATCTATAACTTGAATTAGTTCAATGGTGCTAGAACCTAATAACTTACTAAAATTTCCTGTGTTTTCCTTACTTTTTTTCAGCAAAACTCTTCTAAATTGATGTTTTCCTCCTGGCAAATTCATAAAATCATCGAATACAGCTTTTTGATCATAGATTACTTGGTCATAACCCAACAATTCGCCATAAAATTTCTTTGATTTTTCAATATCAGAGACACCAATTACAGCACCACATATGCCACCGGTAACATGTTCACTTTTTCTAAACCAATCTTTTCCTTGAACAACCTGAAAAATAGAACCTACCTCATCTTTTACATAAAAACAATCTTTTCCATCGGGTGATTGATGTAATTCTCCAATTACTAAAGCCCCATTTTTTTTTAGATGATCATAAGCTAGTTTTACATCCGCTGCCTTTACTTTAGCAATCATAATTCCAAAATCTCCTAATTGTATTTCAAATTTAGGTGCTTCTGTTTTTCTGCTTGTAAATTGCCAAATTTCTAGACCACTTCCACCCTTAATATTGATAGCTAATACAGCACTTCTACTGTGTATTTTACCCCCTGTATAAGGAGTCATGAGTTTAGCCTCAGCACTTTCTTGAAAAATAGGAATATCCATTCCAAAATGTTTTCTATAATATGCCCATGCTTTGTGAACATCGGGAATACCCACCCCTACTTGTTGAATACCAATTATATTTTGTTTCATATCTTTTAGAATTATTTTGCTTTGCAAGTTTATTAAATAAAATCTACAATTGATAAACTATGTGCCCATCATTTTTATCTTATTTACATCAAATCCTCTTAAAAATTCTTGAATTGTCATGGCCTTTTTACCAGCCATTTGAACTTGCAATAAATTAATAAATCCATTTTTGCAGGCTACTTTTAGGAAGGTTTTTCCATCACTTTCAATTGAACCTGTTGGCTTTGAATGTGAAGTTAATTCATATGCAGCCTTGTAAATTTTAAATAGGATGCTTTCTGAATTTTCAAAAATTAAATTTGTAAAGGCAGTAGGAAAAGGACTTAAACCTCGAATAAAGTTGTGCAAAGTTAAGGCATCATTATCCCAAACAATGTTACAATCATCTTTAAAAATTTTGTGAGCTACTTTTAATTCGCCAACCATCAGTTGTTGTTGTGGAATTGATTTCGCCTCATTTTTTTCAATTAATTGTACTGTTTTCAAAACTGTTTCTGAACCCAAGTGCATTAATTTATCGTGCAATTCTCCTGCTGTTTCATCAGGTCCTATTGTGCAGGTTTGTTGCATTATTACATTTCCGGTGTCAATTTCATGACTGAGAAAAAAAGTAGTAACACCAGTAGTTTTTTCACCATTAATTATTGCATAATTTATTGGAGCGGCTCCTCTATACTGAGGCAATAACGAAGCATGTAGGTTAAAAGTACCCTTAGGTGGCATTTTCCACACTACTTCGGGCAACATTCTGAATGCCACTACAATTTGCAAATCGGCTTCAAGGGCTCTCAACTCATTTACAAAATCATTATTTTTTAATTTTTCGGGTTGCAAAACATGGAGTTGATGTTCCAACGCATATTGTTTAACAGCCGAATGACTCATTTTTAGCCCTCTACCACTTGGCTTGTCGGGTGCTGTTATTACTGCAACAATGTTATAATTATTTTTTACTAATTTATCCAGGATTGGCACAGCAAAATCAGGTGTACCCATAAAAACTATTTTCATATTTATATAAAAATACAAAGGGAATATAAATTAATGATTTGTCAAATATTTATTCATAAATAAGTTACTTTGCATCTTAAAAGTAATTTTTTATGCATATTGATATAATTACCATTTTGCCCGAATTAATTCAAAGTCCTTTTGAACATTCCATATTAAAGCGTGCACATCAAAAAGGTTTGGCCCATATTAATGTTATTAATTTAAGAGATTATGCCACTAGCAAACATAAAAATGTGGATGATTATTGTTATGGTGGCGGTGCGGGAATGGTAATGATGATTGAACCAATTGCCAATTGTATTGATAATTTAAAAAGCCAAAAAACCTATGATGAAATTATTTATATGACACCTGATGGGGAAACCTTAAATCAAAAAATGGCCAATACCTATTCAACCTTGAATAATATTTTGATTTTATGTGGTCATTACAAAGGAATTGATGAGCGCATACGAGAAATTTATATTACTAAAGAAATTTCCATAGGTGATTATGTTTTAAGCGGTGGAGAGCTTGCTGCGGCAGTATTTTGTGATAGTGTAATAAGATTAATTCCAGGTGTACTCAATGATGAAACCTCAGCACTTTCAGATTCATTTCAAGATGATTTATTATCGCCACCTGTATATACCCGTCCTGCAGATTATAAAGGACATAAAGTTCCTGATGTTTTATTAAGTGGACATGCTGGCGAAATTGAAAAATGGCGTTTTGAGCAAGCTATAATACGCACAAAAAGCCGAAGACCAGATCTTTTGAGGGATAGATAGAATGTCCCTTTTTTATATAAAATCACCAATTATGGTGATAAAACATGATTTTTATCAGTTTAGTTGCAAAATGTAATTTTCTGAGTTACTTTTGCTTTGTCATTAACCTTAAATAAATCAAAATGAAAAAAGCCATTATTTTATCCATGTTTGCCTTTGTGGCAATAGCCATTAGCTCATGCAAAAAAGAAGCTGTAAAAGTTGAAACCGATATTGATTCAAAATTATCAGTAACATTTTCAATACCTGTTGACACCATTCCAGGATATAAAGAATACAACAAACAAATTGTGAATTCAGACCTTGAAACAAAACTGAATGAGTATAAAGCCAGTTTAGATGATGTTAAATCTGTACAAGTTTCTTCTGTTGAATGGGCCTTGATTGATGGTAGTACTATGACTTTTGATGCGATTGATTACGTAGATTCTTACTTTATGTTAGAAGGCGGTACTGAAAGCAAAATTGCTTATCTGAGTCCAGTTGCTCATGATGGAAGTAAATTGATTAAATTAAGTTCTTCAAATACAGATTTGAAGCAATTTTTATCAAAAAAATCGTTTTACATAGTTTCGAAAGGTTACAATAACACCAAAGTTTTGGTTGAGCAGCCAGTAAAAATTACCATCAATTATAAAATTAAAGCAAACGTAGTTCCTTTAAAGTAGTCCTTCGGTTTAATTGTAAAAAAGCTCGTAATAACATACGAGCTTTTTTTTTAGAATTTTATTTCCTTATTTCCGAAGGTATGGATATTTCCATTTAAATCTTCAAGCAACAATTGCCCAATTTCATTAGTTCCTATAATTTTTCCATCCAAATAGTTGCCATCTTTTGTTTGGTAAATATGCCAGGACTGATGTAAATATAAAACCTCTAAATAATTTGATTTGATTAATGCAAATTGAGCTCCTTTCCATTGCAAATACCTGCGTTCAATAGATGTTAATAATTTATTGAGCTCCTCATTTAAATTATATTTCTCATTATTTTCAATACTGAGTGAAGTAATTTTATTATTGGCAATATTGAACTCTTTTTGATTTATATTCAAACCTACACCAATAATTGTTTGAGAAATAAATTCTCCTTTAATCGAATTTTCGATGAGCAAACCACCAATTTTATGATTTGACACATACAAATCATTGGGCCACTTAATTTTTACTTTTTTGCAAATTGAAGATAGATAATCAAAAACACCAAGTGAAATAGCCTGTGTAAGCAAAAATTGCCTATTCAAATGAATATTTCCAGGAAAATAAATAATAGAAAAAGTAAAATTCTGGTTTTCTTCACTCTGCCAAACATTTCCCCACTGGCCCTTACCAGAGGTTTGGTGCTTAGCAGAAACCACAGACCCATCTGGCAATTTTACACTTTCAGCCAGTTGACTT
>DAORKI010000179.1:0-4650 GCA_035439485.1 Bacteroidia bacterium | reverse complement strand
TAAATAAATAAATGAAAATGAATAAATCTATCCTAACGTTAATTTTGGCTCTATGCGTGTCATTGGTAAGTGCACAAACGAAGTCAATTTATTCTTTTAAAGTAAAGAATATTGATGGTTCAACCTTTGATTTTGCTACATTAAAAGGTAAAAAAATTATTATTGTAAACACTGCCTCTGCTTGTGGAAATACCCCTCAATATGCTGAACTAGAAGAAATGTATAAAAAATATCAATCAAAAAATTTAGTCATAATTGGATTCCCATCTAATGACTTTGGTGCACAGGAACCAGGTTCAAACAGTGATATTAAAGCTTTTTGCAAGAAAAATTATGGTGTAACTTTTCCGATGATGTCAAAAATTTCTGTGAAAGGTGATAACATGGAACCTATTTATAAGTGGCTTACTGAACAAAAAGAAAATGGAGTAAAGGATGCACCCGTAACATGGAATTTCCAGAAGTTTTTAATAGATGAAAAAGGCCATTGGCATGGCACTGTATCCCCAAAAACAAGTCCATTATCATCAAAAGAAATTTCTGAATTTATTGCAAAATAAATCATTTAAAAATTTTCGTTCTATATTTTAATCATATCATATGGTTTTAAATGCAAATATGTTGATATTTGGCCGTTGAAAACCAATACTTATATACTTTGAAATTAGATATATTAGCATTTGCAGCCCACCCTGATGATGTTGAACTAGGTTGTTCTGGAACATTAATAAAACATCAAAAATTAGGCCTTAAAATTGGCGTGATAGATTTAACCCAAGGTGAACTTGGAACAAGAGGAAATGCTGAATTAAGGTCCCAAGAGTCTCAAAAGGCTTCAAGTATTCTAAAGCTATCGGCACGTGAAAATTTGGGTTTTGCAGATGGTTTTTTTAAGAATGATCAAGAACATCTGTTACCAGTTATTCAAAAAATAAGAAAATACCAACCAGAAATTATAATTGCCAATGCTATTGATGATAGGCATCCTGACCATGGACGGGCAGCTAAACTAGTAGCTGACGCTTGTTTTTACTCAGGATTATTAAAAATAGAATCGTTTGATGAGAATAATGAAAAGCAATTGCCTTGGCGACCTAAAACTTTATTTCATTATATTCAATACAATTACATTAAACCCGACTTTGTTATTGATATTACAGATGAAATGGATCAAAAAATAGATTCAATTCTAGCCTATGCTTCACAGTTTTATGATCCCAACTCTAATGAACCTGAAACGCCAATAAGTTCATTAGCTTTTTTCAATAGTTTAAGAGAAAGAGCCTCAGATTTAGGGAGAATTATTAATGTAAAATACGCTGAAGGATTTACTAATTCAAGGATGATAGGCATCAATAATTTAAAAAGTATTCTTTAAATGACAAAACAAGCCCAAAATATTTTGCTTATTCATGGTGCTTTGGGATCAAGCAAAATATTTGACGAGCTAAAGATTCACTTATCCCATAAAAATAATGTTTACTGTATTGATTTATTAGGATATGGTGTATATAGTGAAGAAAAGGATGTGAATGTAACAAAGCTTTGTAGCCAAATTATTGATTATATTGAAATGAATAATCTTCAAGGAATTAATGTTTTTGGTTACAGTATGGGTGGTTATTTATCTTTAATGATTGCTTTGCAAAGACCTGATATTTTCAATCAAATAATAACTCTGGGGACCAAGTTTGAATGGAGCGAAAGTATTGCAAACAAAGAGGCTCAACTTGTTACATCCTTTATGCAACTTCCAAATGAACATCCTTTTATAAAACTACAATTTGGATTGCATGGAGAAACCGCTTTCCAGAATTGCATTCACGTAACATGCAATTTAATTAGTGAGATAGGTAAAAATTCATACTTAACAAACGAAAAACTGTTACATTTAAATATACCTGTATTGTTATTAATTGGTGAACAAGATATTATGGTGACTCAAAATGAAACACAGGCTATTTTTAAAGCATTGCCTAATGCAAAATTATTAGTCTTGCCTGAAACCAAACATCCATTAGACAAAGTAAACAAATTGATGCTTGCCAATTTAATAGAAAATCGCCTAGCTGATCAATAATTTTGATTTTTATTTAAAAACTCAAATCAACCAATTTTTCAATTAATTAAGGATGCTGTAGCGATTAAAATTTATAACAACAATTTCAAAAGTTTACCTAATTAAAGTTATATTACCTTTTGAGTGTTTAATTTTATCATTGAAAAGCACATAATCTAAAATATAAACATAGACGTCTGCTATTGCTTCTTTGCCCTTATAATTACCATCCCATCCTTCTTGCAAACTGCGTGTTTCAAAAACCACTTCTCCCCACCTATCATATACTTTAAGTGTGAAATCTTTAATGCAATTTCCTCTTAAATACAAAACATCATTATTTTCATCACCATTTGGACTAAATGCACTTGGGATAAATGCTTCAGGTTCAGGATTTAAATAAACTATAGTAGAGTCTTCAATAAAACAACCATTGGTTGGATCTGTAACAGTAACAAAATACCAAGTTGTATCCTGCTGCGTTGTTGTAAATGGATCGATGCAATTATTACAACTTAAATAAGCATTGGCATGCCAATCATATACTGGGTTATTTATATTAGTGGATGTAATCAACTGCAAACTATCACAAATATTAATGTTGTACTGATAATTAATCATATCAATTATTGGGTTAGCATGAACAGTAACTTTAATTGGATTTGAAACAATAACTGGAGGGTTTACACAAAAGTATGATAAGTATATTTGACAAGTTACACTATCTTGATTGCTAAAATTATTGTAGGTAAATACTGAATCTGTACCAACAGATATTATAGCATTGTTGATGTACCAATAATATTGTATTGAACTAGCTCCTTGCCCACTCACATGAGCAGTAAAACTTACAATTTGTTGTTCACATATAATTGTGTCATTAGATGTGATGTATAATGTTGGTGATAGGCTTTGAATTAAAGTAACAACAATTGTGTTAGAGTATGCTGTAGGATTGGTAATACAGTCTAAATCAGAATATCCATTTAAGGAAATGATATCATTGTTGTTTAAAGAATCTACGATGAGGGTGTCATTGGTAGCTCCAACAATTGCTACACCGTTAAGATACCATTGATATAATGGATTAATACCTCCATTTGAAAATGTTGATGTAAATATGATAGGTCGTCCTGAACATGCTGGGAAGGTTTGTGTTGTATAAATTTGAATGTTTGCAGTTTGAGGCAAATTTACTTGCTGGATAATTAAATTAGAAGTTACTGTTGTAGAAATTACACATGGTTCGTTTGATATCAGCTGAACAGTTATTGTATCTGAATTATTTAAGTTAAATGAAGTAAACTCATTCATGGTTTGACCTGGTACAGCAATTCCATTAATATACCACTGGTAAATTGGATTAGTTCCCCCATTGATTGAGCCGGCAGTAAAGGTTACAGGATCTCCAAAACAAATTGGACCTACAGGGCTTGATACAATTTGAACTGTTGCTATTAAATTAGCACCATCTGTTAAGATTGTAGTTACAATACTGTCACAACCAAGCTGATTTGTAAAAACAACATCATAAATACCGGGTGAATTTACAATAGTCCCATTTGGTAGTAAGTAAGGTTGCCCATTACAAACTTGACCATTAATAGTGTCATATGACAAATTCAATACATTTAAATTCACCTGAATGATCGAATCACAGCCAAATACTGTTTGTAAATTTGAAACAAATACCCCAGATGAAGAAGCAATAGTGCCATCAGGCAAAGTATAATTTTGTCCACCACATATTTGAGCGTTTATGCTCAAATTAAAAGTTTGATTGACTGTTAAATTAGTCACAATTACAGAGTCACAGCCCATATTTGAAATCAAAGTGTCTGCATATTGACCTGGTAAATTCACATTAATACCACTTGGTAAATTATAGCTTTGACCATCGCAAATTTGAGCATTAACTTGGTTAACCATTGAATTATTTATGGTAAGATTTAATTGTATTACAGAGTCGCAGCCATTTGAGGCACCGCCAAGAATGGTAAAAGTTGGTGTATTAGTACTAGCATTGTACGTTACACCATCAATCCAAGTAAATGAATTGCACGCGGTTTGATTATCAATTACAGTTACAGTATATAATATTGTCAGATTTAAAGTAACCACACTATCTGTTCCTTGTGCGCTTCCTCCAACAATAGTATAGGTTGGCGTATTGGTACTAGTAATGTAGGTAATACCATCAATCCAAGTAAACGTGTTACATGCTGTTTGGACATCTATTCCTGTAACAATATTGCTTATTGTCAGGTTCAGTGTAACAATTGAGTCACAGCCATTTGCAGCCCCACCAATTATGCTAAACGTTGGAGTATTAGTGCTTACATTATACGTAATTCCATCAATCCATGTGTAGCTACCAATTGATGATTGAACATCAATGCCAAATGCAGTGTTATTAATAGTTAAGTTTAAAGTTACAATGGAATCACACCCACTTACAGAACCTCCAACAATAGTAAACGTTGGCGTGTTTGTGCTTGCATTGTAAGTAATACCATCTATCCAAGTGAAAGTGTTGCAAGCTGTTTGCACATCAGTGCCTGTTACAAAATTGTTAATAGTTAAATCTAAAG
>DAORKI010000178.1:0-4746 GCA_035439485.1 Bacteroidia bacterium | reverse complement strand
TGCAACTTTGAAAACGGCAGTATGCCAAGTTCGGTAGGTATTATGACTAGTTCTACTGGCGTGAGCAATTCAAATCAAAATGCCCAGCCCTATTCTGGATCAAACTTCGGAATTTGTGATTTTACATTTTGCAACGGCATGTTCGGGATGAGCAGTTGTGTTATGCCAGGAACTACAGTAACAATTTCAGGTATGACAAGGTCAATTAATGTACCAAGTACAGCATTTAATCAACTGGTTGATGCCGATTTTGAGGTATATGCTGCATTTTTAGATTATAACGGCGCAACTCTTTTAATAACTGGTCCAACAACAATCTTTAATCAGGCTGGCCAAAATTGGCATTCATTTACCAAAAGTTACAGCGTACCTGCAAATGCTTACGAAGTTTTTATTGGATTTGATGCACCACACAACCCATCTGATTATGATTTTCTTTTTACTGATTTTGAATGTGCTGACAATCCTGCTGGCGGTGATATTGGATTTGATGAGCTAGTAATTTCAAGTAGTCCATTTACACCTATTTTCACAGCAACGCCAACAATCCAAAACATTTGCGAAGGTTCTACTGCAAACTTAAGTGCAACGTCAAATATTGGAGGAATTGCAAGTTGGGATGTATATAAAAATGGAGTTTTTTATAGTCAATTTACGGGAAACAATATTCAAACGGTTTTATCTACACCTGGGACCTATATTTTTACTACTTCATATAGCTGCACTTTACCATGTTATGTAATGGCTCCTCCCTGCACCGTAATTGTGCATCCGCACCCACAGCCTCCTCAAATAAGTTTACAAGCTGGCAGCAGTTCTCCCTATTGTGTTAATGGAGTGCCACCAACATTAGTTATTAATACTCAAAATAACAACAACTTTGAATTAACTTACAATGGAATGTCTAATCCTGTAACAAGCAGTCCGTTCACTGTTCCTCCTGCTTTAGGAGCAACTGTTTACACTGCTACTTCAAATTTAAGCCCTCTTGTAAGCAATTGTAATTCAACTCCAGTATCAATTTCTTTAACCGGTATACCAGCTCCAACATTAAGCGCTAGTAATATTTTAGTTTGCAATGGTAGTACAACCCCTGTTACACTCTATGCTAGCCCAAGCAATTATTCAAATTATAATTGGGTAAGTAATTCGGGTATTCAATTTAATATTAACGGTAATGGTTCAAGTATAACAGTAAACGGTCCATTCAATTCTAATGAAGTTTTTACTGTTTCAACAGTTGGATCAAATGGTTGTAGTGCAACCGCAGTTGCATCCATAAGTATTGCACATGATCCATTATTATCAATATCAGGAATTTCAAACACTTGTTCTAATCAAATACTTAATTATTCATTGGTAGGCTTTAGTAATTCATATCAAGCATTTTGGAGTATTGATCCAGCCAATGCTGGTACTTTTGTAGGTGGTATTTCTTCAGGAGGTAATGTAAGTATTGATTGGGATAATATGGCTGGAGCAAATGCAACAATTAATGTTACTTATTATTATGGTCCGGGCTGTAGCTCGGATATTAGCTTTGAGGTTGAACCCTGTTGTGCCAAGGTTTTAAGTAGCATGTTAGTCATTGATGGAAACACTGATGCTGATTTAAGCTCAGCTGAAGTTAATATTAGTCAAATACTAGGGGGGTTGTTAACTGTTGCCCCACCCTTTACAATTTCAACTGGAACTTATCAATCATTGTTATTTGGTGGTACCATTAATATTGACATGGATTTGGTTTTATCTGATAATTTATTTGTTGATATGTTGCCAGGAACAAAAATTAATATTTTACCAGGCTACACTTTAACAATAAGAAATGAAGCAGTTTTAAAAGCAGCTTGTGATGAAATGTGGGACGGTATTTATCTAGATGGTTCTAGTAACCTTAGTGCTACAAATATCCCTAGACTTAAAGTATTCAACGGAGTTACCATACGAGATATGGAAAATGGCATTGTTGTGAACAACAATGCCATTTATGAAATAGGTAATAATCAAGCATCTGTTAAATTAAATAAAAACTATAAGAATATTACGGTTACAGGATACAGTAATAATACATATACTGCCAATCACCCTAGCTTTGTAAAAAATTGCAGATTTACATGTGAGGCCTCAACATATACTGAACCCGATGATTATTTAATTGCACCACATGCCAATCAAGTTACCTTTTATGGAATTAACATTTTAAAGGTTGATAATATTACTATTGGGGAAGCAACGCCTATGCAATTCAATTTGTTTGAAAATATGAATTTTGGCATTATTTCCAAAAACTCTAGTATTAACGTCTATAATAATCATTTTAATCACATCACACCAGTAGGCGCAAGCGAAAGCTGTGATTGCAAATGTAGGGAGGGTGCTGCTATTTGTGCTGCTGGCCGAGTTTGGGCATTTGGTTGGCCTAATCCTGTACCACCTGTGCCAGCAAACAATGCGCAAATTGGTGGCTTTAGTAATTATCAAAAAAATTCATTTAATGATTGTCTAGTTGGTGTTCAATTGACCGCCTATATGAATTCAAATATTATTGATAACTCCTTTGATAACATAAAAGTTTATGGTATTAGTGCCGCTAACCACATACCTTTATTTAGCAATACTTGTCAACTCAACATCATTCAAAACGAATTTTATAATGTTCACCATGTGCATTGCCAGGTTACTAACTACACTTCAGTAACTAAATTAATTGAAACCAATAAGTTTAACTTAAATCCTGTAAATCTAAACAGTTTACAAACAACTGCTATAAGTGTTAAAGATCCAGCTAATGCTATGGGAACTAATTTAAGAATTGATGACAATATAATAAAAATGGTACAAATTGGTATTGATTGTACCAATCAAAATAGAGCGGAAATTGACAATAACAATATTGCTTTAGCCACATTAAATTATGTTACAGATGCTAACCGTAGCCATGGAATTAGGATTGATCATTGCAACCGTACTTCAGTTAACGACAATTTGATTTCTGCCGATAACCGTGATAATTGGTGGACACATGGCATTACTGCCGATTACTCTGACGGTTCTTATATTTTTTGTAATCATACTTATAAAACCGGGCATGGTATTGTATGGAGTGGCAGTTACAGCACCCCTAAAATCTACAATAACAATATGCATCGCAATGCAGCCGGTTTAACCATCAATTGGGCTAGCATTGGACATCAGTTACAATACAGTAGTGCTAATGGCCCAGAACCTATGTATGCCGATAATATTTGGGTGGGCCCTTACGCCAATTACTATCATACAAAAGTTTACACTTGCCCTACCTGCCCACCTATAGGTATCATGTATGCAAGGGCACAGCAAGGCACCGCCTATTTACCCAATCCCTTTTATGCGTTTTCTGATCCTATTGGATTGGAATTAAAACCTGAATTTAATCCAAATCAAGGTACTCTCCAGTGGATTAATGCTGAAGAAAATAATCATTATTGCAATTTACAAAGTGCACAAGAAACCAATGACATCATCCCAGTGAGTAATGCCAACCTGCTTGCTACCGAAAACCCCAATAGTGCTAATGCCGAAACAGCCGATGGCTATTGGTGGGAAGTATATCAAAAATACATGCAACTAAGTACCGACACTTTACTTGATTCCATAGCCACAAATTGGTTAGATAGTATGAGCAATACTGCTATTGGACAATTATACGCTATTGGTACTAATATAAATCCTAAAACATCTGACCCTGCAACTATTTACAATCTACAAATTCAAAATAATTTAGTTATTCCTCAAACGCAGCAAGAAGTGGTTTTTAAAAATGCCAATGCATTATGGTTACAGGCGCTACAATTTATAAACGACAGCAATTATGTGGGAGATCCTGACACGAGTTTTGATTTTAATTCGGTAAAAGATATCGCCTGGGAGTGTCCTAAAAGTCATGGGCCGGGCGTTTACTCGATGCGCGTGTTGGCCAATTTATTGGATAACGTTTGGGTAAATTACAACAATAATTGTGAAAATCCAAGGAATGAAAATGAAGAAAGAAGAAGCATATATTATGCGCAAGCCGCAGATCATGAAGATGAATCGCATGATTATGATTTTTTAAACAATAAGGAAAATGAAGAATTATTAAATACATTTGAGGTTTACCCTAACCCTAATGCAGGCTCCTTTTTTGTAAATGTAGAAAACATGAATCCATCGCAGGTTTTAGTAAATGTCTATAATGCCATAGGCCAAAACATTGAAGTTTATGTTCAGCATTTCAATGGGAACATTATTTCAGTTGATATGAATAAGCAACCTAAGGGCATTTATTTAATAGAAATTCTTTCAAATCAAAAAATAATTGGACGCACTAAAATAAGTATCGCAGAATGATTTCACTTTATAAAAGCATGGTAACAGTTGTTACCATGCTTTTCTTTTTTTGGACTTTTAAAATTTCCGCACAGCCTAATCTCATCACGAACCCTAGTTTTGAAATTAAGCCACCTGATACTTGCACTGCTGGAAATTTGATAGGCATTCAACAGCTTACACCTAATGCACTATTATGGCTTGATCCTAACACATTTAATGGCTCAACTGATTATTTTAATGCTTGTGTAACTAACATGCCATTTGGAGATACCTGGTCGGTTCCAGGCCCAAACAAATGGGGCTATCAAGAACCAAGAACAGGAAATGGCTATGTTTCCTTGCAAACTTATTGGAGTGTACAAAGTTATACACAGTATTGCTCTGCCAAGCTTCAAA
>DAORKI010000177.1:0-4772 GCA_035439485.1 Bacteroidia bacterium | reverse complement strand
GCAAAAGCGGGTGGAGCAGAGTACCATGTACCGCGGAACACGTGACCCCGCAATAGCGGGGATTTGCCCCAATATTTAAACTTTATAGTACAAAAAAAAGCAGCAAGTATATGAATCACTTGCTGCTTTTTAGATTAATTGCAGAAACTTTATTTATTTTCCGAAGAAGCGGCTGCCTCTTTAGGAGCAGCTTCGGGCTTAGGCATTAAAGCTTTTTTGCTTAATTTGAATTTGCCAGTTTTTGGGTCAACACCTATCAACTTCACTGTAACCATTTCGCCTTCTTTAAAAATACCATCCATGGTTTCGATGCGTTTATGGTCGATTTCTGAGATGTGTAATAAACCATCTTTGCCCGGCATAAATTCTACAAATGCACCAAATGCCATAATTGATTTTACTTTTCCAGTGTAGGTTTCGCCCACTTCAGGAATTGCAACAATACCACGTATTCTTGCAGAAGCTTTATCAATTGATGCCTTATCAGGAGATGAAATCTCAACTCTTCCAATATTGCCTATTTCTTCGATACTAATAGTAGCACCTGATTCGCGTTGCATTTCCTGAATAATTTTACCTCCAGGTCCGATAACTGCACCAATAAATTCTTTAGGAATTTCAATAATCACAATTCTTGGCGCATGAGGTTTATAATCTTCTCTAGGTGCCGCAATGGTTTTAGCCATTTCGTTTAAAATATGTAAACGACCAGCTTTTGCTTGATTTAAGGCTTGGGCCAACACTTCATAGGATAAACCATCAACTTTAATGTCCATTTGGCAGGCTACTATACCATCTTTTGTACCTGTAACTTTAAAATCCATATCGCCTAGATGATCTTCATCGCCTAAAATATCAGAAAGTACTGCATAATCGCCTTTATTATTGGCAATTAAACCCATTGCTATACCTGCCACAGGTTTAGTAATTTTAATACCTGCGTCCATTAAAGCTAAAGTTCCGGCACAAACTGTAGCCATAGAAGAGGAACCATTTGATTCTAAAATATCAGACACTACACGTATGGTATAAGTTGATTCAGCAGGTAAAACACGTTTTAAAGAACGCATTGCTAAGTTACCATGACCAACTTCTCTACGACCAGTACCACGCATAGGCTTTACTTCACCTGTACTAAAAGGAGGGAAGTTATAGTGTAATAAAAACTTGTTATAGCCATTGACTACAGCACCATCGATTAATTGTTCATCCAATTTACTACCTAGGGTAACGGTGGTTAATGATTGAGTTTCGCCACGTGTAAAAATAGCAGAACCATGAGCAGAAGGTAAATAATCAACCTCACTCCAAATTGGTCTGATTTGGTCTAATTTTCTGCCATCTAAGCGAGTTCTTTCTTTTAATACACAGTCTCTAATTGCATCTTTCTCTACATCGTGAAAATATTTTTTAATT
Organism: Bacteroidia bacterium; assembly: GCA_035439485.1. Taxonomy (GTDB): domain Bacteria; phylum Bacteroidota; class Bacteroidia; order UBA4408; family UBA4408; genus CAIKXD01. The sequence goes on along the minus strand of DAORKI010000177.1, from coordinate 3,356 downwards.
AAAAAAGCATTTGCCTTTTGATCTTCTTCAGTTAGGGTAGCTGCAAATTCCTCTCTTACAGCTTTAAATAACTCAGCTCTTTCTGTTTTGTTGGCATTACCCATTTTAGCAATAGCGTAAACCTTATCATAACAAGCTTTTTCAATAGCTTCTTTAAGCTCTAAATTATGTGTTTCGTGGTTGTATTCTCTTTTTGTGGTAGATTTAACCATTTCGGCCAATTCAATTTGAGCTTGACACTGAATTTTAATTGCATCATGGGCAAATTTCATGGCTGCGGCTAAATCATCTTCGCTACATTCATTCATTTCACCTTCAACCATGTTTATATCTTTCATGGTACCAGCAACAATAATGTCAATATCTGCTGTTTCCATAGCTGAACGTGATGGGTTAATCACAAATTTGCCATCAATTCTACCAACTCTAACTTCTGAAATTGGACCATTGAAAGGAATATCTGAAACAGAAATAGCGGCAGAAGCTGCTAATGCAGCTAAAGCATCGGGCATTACATCTTTATCTGATGATATTAAGGTGATTAAAACTTGCGTGTCGGCATGGTAATCATCTGGAAATAATGGTCTTAAAGCTCTATCTACTAATCTTGAAATTAATATTTCGTATTCCGATAGTTTTGATTCTCGTTTAAAGAAACCGCCAGGAAATCGGCCAACTGAGGCGTATTTTTCTTGATAATCAACAGACATGGGTAGAAAATCGACATTTTCACCAACTTCTTTTTTAGCACAAACTGTTGCTAGTAGCATGGTATCGCCCATACGAACCACTACAGAGCCATCTGCTTGTTTAGCTAATTTACCTGTTTCGATGGAAATTGTTCTTCCATCACCAATATCAAACGTTTTTACTATTGCTTGCTGCGACATCTTAAATTAAATTTATTTTATATAAAAAAAGGCAATCGTAAGGGATTGCCTTTAAGGTTTATCTTTTCTTTGTTGAAGCTTATTTTCTTATTTCTAAGTCTTTCAACACTGCTCTGTAGCGGAAAATTTCGGTATGCTTTAAATGGTCAAGTAATCTTCTTCTTTTACCTACCATGTTCAACAATGCTCTTTGCGTGTTGAAGTCCTTTTTATTTACTTTTAAATGTTCAGTCATATGATTGATTCTGAACGTAAACAACGCAATTTGTGACTCTGCAGAACCCGTATCTACAGCTCCTTTACCGTGCTTTGTAAAAATTTCTTTCTTTACTTCTGATGTTAAATACATGCTATTATTTGTTTTTTCAAAAAATTCGAGGTGCAAATATATAATTCTATTTTCAAATTTCAAACAATATTTCGTCTTTTCAAATTTCAAGTTTTAAATAATTGAGAATATTTGCGTTTACTTTATTCTTAAATGGCTGTTATTTAGCCTGTTGATATAATAAAGAAGCTCATTTTCAATTAAAAAATTCTAATTCAATTTTTTAAACACGAATTATTGGAAAACTTTTATTTTCAATTGTTGTATAAAGGGAAGATAGAAAATAAATTTCGAAAAAATTAAATTATGGAAAGTTTAAATCAAGACTGGATTACCGAAAAACATACTGATTTCGAATATAAAAAATATGTTTTACTTGGGTTTCTTAAAAAAATTGCAGATGAGTTTGAAGCACAAAGAATATATCCTGCGTTAGAACTTTTAGAATTTGAGCTGCAAAGGTTATTGTTATTGAAAAATGCTTTAAATTTATTAGAAAAAAAGTTAAGTAAAGGAATTAAAAGTATTGATATTCATAACTTTAAATTAGTTTACCAAACTGTTAGTGAAGATGATAAATCCATGTTATCAATTAATCAGATTCTTGATTTTTCTATTCCATTAACTGAATCACTTTTGCAAAAAGGGCTAAAGAAATTGGCCGTTCTTGAGCAAAAAATGGCTATATCCCCCATAGGTATTTCTCCTTTGGTTCAAAAAGAAGGATATTTGTTTTTAAGTGCCAAGGAAAATAATCAAACCAATGTTTACAGTTATCAAGTGACCATTTTTGAAAATTCAAATGTAAATTATCCTGGGGTTCACACCCAATTCATCGATAATTTTCAAAAAAGTATTAGCTGTACCTATGAATTTATTAAGCATGATTTAATAAAATCGAACCATTTGATGCCTAACCCAGCTACTTTTTTAGTGGCATGTGATGAAAATTTGCCCATAGAATGTACTTTTTTACCTATAGCAAAATTGAAACTTTCTAAATTTATTCATTAAATATTACTCAAAATTTAGATTTAACATATTAATTATCATGAGATTATGACAGGTGGTGATAAAAGATCAGAGGCGTATTGGAAATCGAAGTTAAATGCCGAACAATATTACGTACTAAGAGAAAAAGGAACAGAAAGGCCCTTTTCAGGTGCCTTGTTAATGAACAAAAAGCAAGGTATATATTGTTGTGCCGCTTGCGGAAATGAATTGTTTACTGACAAAATGAAATTTGACTCCCATTGTGGTTGGCCCAGTTTTGACAAGGAAATAGAAGGAGGGAAAATCAATAAAACCATTGATAAGACACTTGGAATGATTAGAACTGAAATTACATGTGCAAAATGTAATAGTCATTTGGGGCATATATTTGATGATGGCCCAACTGAAACAGGTTTAAGGTATTGTGTTAACTCAATATCAATGGAGTTTATCCCACATTTAAAAAGTGAAGTTATACAAATGATAACGCTAGGAGGAGGCTGTTTTTGGTGTATTGAGGCTGTTTTTCAAAAATTAAAAGGTATTTTGCTTGTTGAATCGGGTTATAGTGGTGGCTTTATTAAAAATCCTGCTTATCGTGAGGTTTGTAATGGGAACACTGGGCATGCTGAGGTGGTGAATATTACCTTTGATTCAAATGAAATAACACTACATCAAATTTTAGAGGTGTTTTTTGCAGTACATGACCCTACTACTTTAAACCGTCAAGGAAATGATATTGGAACCCAATATCGTTCTGTTATTTATTATCACAACAAAGAGCAGCAAGACATTGTTGAACAGGTGATTCAAAGATTGAATGATGAAAAGGTTTTTGCCCAGCCTATTGTTACGGAAATAAAAGCATTTCAAAATTTTTATAAAGCGGAGGCTGAACATCAAAATTATTATGAGCTGCACAAAGAACAGCCTTATTGCCAGATAATTATTTTGCCGAAAATTGAAAAATTAAGCTTGCTGTTTAAGGCGTTACAAGGGTAATACCGATTACACTTTCAAATTAGTCCAACTGCGACATAGCCTTATTTTAGTAAGTTCAGGTAGTATCGACATTAAACTATAGCGTATTTATTTATTCGTCCCTCAAAAAGTCATTTTTAAACGGGAGAGATGTTGGCCTTGTG
>DAORKI010000176.1:0-4772 GCA_035439485.1 Bacteroidia bacterium | reverse complement strand
CAACGCCCCTTCCAACCCACTCACATTGGTCCCACCTGCAGTAGCAAAGGCTGGACTTCCACCACCTCCACCATTAATTTCTTTAGCAATTTCTTTTACAATAGCCGCTGCACTTAATTTTTTATCATTCACCAAATCATCGCTTAATGCAATAAATAATTGAGCTTTATCATTCATAACTGCACCCAATGCAATAGCGGTATTGGGGGTTTGTTTTAATTGAAAACACATATCTTTAACCGCCTCAGCTGAATCTAATTGTATAATAGCACTAATTGAATTTACACCATTAACTTGCTGCACTTTGCCTAATAAATCAGCTTTTATGCTTTTGGCTTTTTCTCTTACCAAACTCTCAATTTGCTTGCTTAATTTAGCGTTCTCCTCTAATAAGGCGTCAACACTTTTAATCACATCTTTAGGATTTTTAAGTGCTTCTTTCACTGCATTCAAGGTGCCTAATTGTTCGTTAAAATAACTTTCGGCAGCATAGGCCGTGATAGCCTCAATACGTCTTACCCCAGCTGCTACAGCACTTTCCGAAACTATTTTAAATAGGCCAATTTGACCCGTACTTTTTACATGGGTACCACCACACAATTCAATGCTATAATTTTTATCGAAGGTAACCACACGAACTACCTCGCCATATTTTTCGCCAAATAAAGCCATAGCACCCGTTTTTCGAGCATCTTCAATATTCATTAAGTCTACTTGCAAAGGAATATTTTCACGAATTTTTTTATTTACCATGTGTTCAATAGCAGCAATTTCTTCGGCACCTACTTTTGAGAAATGCGAAAAATCGAAACGTAAATTTTTATCATTTACCAAGGATCCTTTTTGTTCCACGTGGGTTCCTAAAATTGTGCGCAAAGCCGCATGCATCAAGTGTGTAGCACTATGATTATTTTCTGTAGAAGCACGTTCGGTTTGATTTACTTTTGCAGTAAAGGTAGCATGTATATCGCTTGGTAATTGCTCTGCAAAGTGTATGGTAATTCCATTCTCTTTTTTGGTATCAATAATATATATTACTTCATCGTTGAGCAATAACTTTCCTTTATCGCCAACCTGCCCACCACTCTCGGCATAAAAGGGTGTGCGACTTAACACCAATTGATACTGCTCTTTATTTTTGGCTTTTACTTTTCTGTACTTGATAATTTCTGTTTCAGTTTCTAGCAACTCATAACCCACAAATACCGATTCAGCATCAGCATCTAAAACAACCCAATCTTCTGTATCGACTGCAGCTGCTGCACGTGAACGATTTTTTTGTTGGGCCATACAGGCTTTAAATTCCTCCATATTGATACTCAAGTTTTGCTCACGCGCCATCAACTCGGTAAGGTCAATCGGGAAACCAAAAGTATCATATAATTCAAATGCAAAAGCACCATCAATTACCACACCATTTAAGGTTTTGATATGGTTGTTAAAACGAATAATGCCATTTCCTAAAGTTCTTAAAAAGGCGGTTTCTTCTTCTTTAATTACGTTTTCAATTAATCCTTGTTGTGCCTTTAATTCGGGAAACACATCGCCCATTTCGCGCACCAATACTGGCACCATGCCACATAAAAATGGTTCTTTTACATCTAAAAAGGTGTAGTAATATCTTACAGCTCTTCGCAAAATTCTTCTGATTACATATCCTGCCTTGTTATTACTTGGCAACTGTCCATCGGCAATAGCAAAGGAAATAGTTCTGATATGATCGCTTAATACGCGCGTTGCAATGTCAATCTTTTCGTCCTTACCATAAGTCTTACCTGATTGCTGCGCCACATGCTGAATCAAAGGTTGAAACACATCGGTATCATAATTACTGCTTTTACCTTCAATGGCTCGGCACAAACGTTCGAATCCCATTCCGGTATCCACATGTTGTTTGGGTAATTTCACCAAACTACCATCTGCTCTGCGCTCAAATTCCATGAATACATTATTCCAAATTTCAATCACCTGAGGATGATCGTTGTTTACTAATGTAGCACCATCTATTTTTTTGCGTTCACTATCAGGTCTTAAATCAATATGTATTTCACTGCAAGGACCACAAGGGCCAGTATCGCCCATTTCCCAGAAATTATCTTTTTTATTGCCATTTAAAATGCGCTTAGGGTCAATAAATTTTGCCCAAGTATCATAAGCTTCCTGATCAAAGGCTAAGCCTTCTTTAACATCGCCTTCAAATACTGTTACATACAATCTGTTTTTATCTAATTTGTACACTTCAGTTAATAATTCCCAAGCCCATGCAATAGCTTCTTTTTTAAAATAATCGCCAAAGCTCCAATTACCCAACATTTCAAACATGGTGTGATGATAAGTATCAACACCAACTTCTTCCAAATCGTTATGTTTTCCACTTACACGCAAACACTTTTGTGTATCGGCCACTCTGGGGAATTTTATAGGAGCATTTCCAAGAAACAAATCTTTAAAAGGTGCCATACCGCTGTTATTAAACATTAAGGTTGGGTCATTTTTCACCACCATTGGAGCTGAAGGCACTATTTCGTGTCCTTTCGACTTAAAAAAATCTAAAAATGTTTGTCTTACTTTTCGCGATTCCATATATTTTAATAATTGGGCTATTTATCAATCTTTTTATTTAGTTCTTATTCAATCCTAATTTTTGCTAAAAAAAGTCATTAATTATGCTTGTTTTTCAAATAAGGCTTGCAAATTTAGTGTATTTGATTAATTTTGAATTCAAATTTTTATTAAAGCGCAAAAATAGATTAATTAAATGTCGAAAATCAAGTTTTATTTCAATACCAAATCACTTACCTATGAGCAGGTACAGATTAAATTTTGGGATAGATTTAAGCGTTTTTTAGGTTTTTTAGTTACTGGATTAGCTTTTGCATCGGTAACTATGTTTTTTGCATACCGTTATTTTGATTCACCTAAAGAGAAGCAGTTGAAGCGTGAAATTGAGGCTATGAAGTATCAATACGATTTACTAGATAATAGATTGAATCAAATGAATTTGGTTTTAGCTGATTTAGAAAATAGAGACGACAATGTTTACCGTGTAATTTTTGAAGCAGAGCCTATTCCTGCTGAAATACGCAATGCTGGCTTTGGAGGAGTTGATCGTTATAAAGATTTAGAAGGTTTAAACAACAGTGATTTGATTATTCAAACCACTAAGAAGTTGGATAAAATTGCTAAGAAAATGTACATACAAAGTAAGTCGTTTGATGATGTGGTTAAATTAGCAAACACCAAATCGGTGATGTTGGCCAGTATTCCTGCCATACAACCCATAAGTAACAAAAATTTAAAAAGTATGACTTCAGGATTTGGATATAGAACGCATCCAATTTACAAAACAACGCATTTACATTCGGGAATGGATTTTTCATCTCCTGTAGGCTCTCCAATTTATGCCACAGGCGATGGGGTTGTTGAAACAGCAGATAATTTGGCACAAGGTTATGGTAATCATGTGGTGATTAACCACAATTATGGTTATAAAACCTTATATGGGCACATGAGTAGATTTGCGGTTAGAAGAGGACAAAAAGTAAAAAGAGGTGATATTATTGGATATGTTGGTAGCACAGGTATGAGCACCGCCCCACACTTGCATTATGAAGTAATAAAAAACAACAATAAAATTAATCCAATTAATTTCTTTTACAACGATTTATCGCCTGCTGAATACCAAGCTATGATTGATCAAGCTAGCAAAAACAATCAGTCATTTGACTAGGTATGGATAAAGCAAGTAAGTAATTGATTTAATAAATTACTGTCATGTGTTAAGCTCATTTATTTTAAAAGTTGGGCGTGTTATGATGGTGTTTTAGTGCAGATATAATACTTTAAACTATGCAGTACAGCTTTGATTCGGGAGATGGTTTTATAAGACTAAAATTGGGTGATGCCGAAATGGAGCAAAATTATTATGTGAACCAAAGCAACGGTACTCACTATGCTATATTATGGAATAAGGGCGAAAGCACCCAAATTAAAATAGACACTGTATGGTACCAATTTCCATCACAAAGTGTGCTTCCTATCATGCATGACCAATGTTTTGAGATGACTAATTCAAAGGATATTGTGGTTTGGCAGTTCAATAGTGAGTTTTATTGCATTGTAAATCATGATGCTGAGGTAGGGTGCGTTGGTTTTATTTTTTATGGTCCATATTCCAACATGTTTATTCTTTTAAATGAAGTTGATGTTGATATGATGTATAAACTGCTTTTGGTTTTTGAAGAAGAGTTTAAATCTAAAGAGGAAATAAAGGAAACGATGCTGCGCATGCTTTTGGTAAGATTAATCATTAAAATTACGCGTCTTGCAAAAAAGCAATACTTGAGTAACGAAGATGTAGAAGAAGAAAAATTTAATCTTATTAGAAAGTTCCATTTATTGGTGGAACAACATTTTAAAAGCGTCCACCAAGTAGCATTTTATGCTGATTTATTGCACAAATCTCCAAAGACAATTTCTAATTATTTTGCCTTGTTTAGTAAAAAAACACCCCAACAGGTAATTCATGAAAGAATTATAGCAGAGGCAAAAAGACTACTATTTTATACTGAAAAATCGATAAAAGAAATATCCCATGACTTAGGATTTTCGGAGGTTACCCATTTCAGTAAATTTTTCAAGAACAATACATCTCAAAGTCCTTCAGCGTTAAGAAAAAGCAATTTAAACCCAGATTACGAATTAGAAATGCGTAAATGATAAAGAAATTGTAAATCAGATTTTTACAAATCTGATAACATTTTCTAAATCGG
>DAORKI010000175.1:0-4898 GCA_035439485.1 Bacteroidia bacterium | reverse complement strand
CAAACATATGTACTGCTCAAGCTCTACTAGCCATAATGGCTAGTATGTATGCTGTATATCATGGTCCGCAAGGAATTAAAGGCATTGCAGAGAAAACACATTTATTGGCTTCTGCAGTGGCCTCTGAATTATCTCAACTTGGATATGAAATATTAAATCAATTGTATTTTGATACTGTGTGTGTTAAACTTCCACAAGGCTTAACTACAAATGAACTGCAACAATTAAGCGAAGCTGCAGGAATGAATTTTAACATTATAAATGATTCAACGTTGAGTATTTCTGTTGATGAAACTACCAATGAAAATGATATTAAGTTATTGATTGAATTATTTTCTAAATTCAACAAAAAAACATTTGATAAAGCTATTCAACTCAATACTTATTCCAATGTAATTTCAAAATCAGATTTAGCGCGCAAAACGCCAATTCTAACTCATCCAATTTTTAGTATGTATCATTCTGAAAGTGAAATGATGCGCTACATTAAAAGATTAGAGAATAAAGATTTATCATTAACACACTCTATGATTTCATTAGGTTCATGTACTATGAAATTAAATGCTGCTTCAGAGCTATATCCTATTACATGGCCTGAGTTTGCCCATATGCATCCATTTGCACCAAGTAATCAAACACAAGGTTATCAAGAAATGATTAATCAACTTGAAAAAGATTTATGTGAAATAACAGGATTTGCTGCTATGAGTTTTCAGCCTAATTCAGGTGCGCAAGGAGAGTATGCAGGCTTAATGGTGATTAGAGCATATCATCAGTCAAGAGGTGATTTCCACAGGAATGTGGCATTAATTCCGTCATCGGCTCATGGTACCAATCCTGCTTCGGCAGCAATGTGTGGCATGAATATTATTGTTGTAAAATGTGATGAAAAAGGTAATATTGATGTTGCTGATTTAAGAGACAAAGCAATAAAACATAAAAATGAACTTTCATGCTTAATGGTTACCTATCCATCTACGCATGGTGTTTATGAAGAAAGCATAAGAGAAATTACCGATATTATTCATGAAAATGGAGGTCAGGTTTATATGGATGGAGCCAATATGAATGCTCAAGTTGGTTTAACGAGTCCAGGAAATATTGGCGCAGATGTTTGCCATTTGAATTTACATAAAACTTTTGCTATTCCGCACGGTGGTGGTGGTCCAGGGATGGGGCCAATTGGGGTTGCACCGCAGTTAGTTCCTTTTTTACCAGGACATGCCATAATAAAAACAGGAGGAGAAAGCGCTATTCATGCTGTTTCTGCCGCTCCTTGGGGCAGTGCGCTCATTTTATTAATATCATATGGATACATTAAAATGCTTGGTTCGCAGGGCGTAACAGATGCTACCAAAACTGCTATTTTAAACGCTAATTATATTAAAGAAAGATTAAAAGATTATTTTCCAACCTTATATAGTGGAAGTAATGGCAGATGCGCCCATGAAATGATTTTAGATTGCCGCGAATTTAAGAGAACTGCTCATATTGAAGTAGGTGATATTGCAAAAAGGCTTATGGATTATGGATTTCATGCACCAACAGTTTCTTTTCCTGTTGCAGATACTATTATGGTGGAACCAACAGAAAGTGAATCGAAAGCTGAGTTAGATAGATTTTGCGAGGCCATGATTCAAATCAGAAAAGAAATTGATGAAGTGGCTAATGGTAGTGCTGATAAAGATGATAATGTGCTAAAAAATGCGCCTCACACTGCCAAGTCGGTAATTAATTCAAACTGGAATCATTCCTATTCAAGAGAAAAAGCAGTTTATCCTTTGAGTTGGATTAAGGATGCAAAATTTTGGCCAAGTGTATCAAGAGTTGACAATGCACATGGCGATAGGAATTTAATTTGTGCTTGTCCGCCAATTGAAAGCTATGAAAATTTAGCTGTTGAGGCATAAAATTTAAATAATTTTTATACTTCTTTAGAGGATAAAATCTATTTTATAATTCACAATAAACTAAATATCAAATTGTTAATTATAGAATTACATGAATATTACCTAAATATTAAAGATTTTGTTTACATTGCGAACTTAAACTAAAAATAAAACTTAAATAAATTAAAATGAAGAAAAATTACTTTACAGCTTTGGCAGTAATTTTATGTGGTTCTTTGGCCATTGGTCAAGTGAAACAATCAGGAAAAATTGCTCCAATTACAAAATCACAAAAAAATATTACTGTTAGCGGATTTACATCTGACAGAGCAGAAGGAGATACAGTTATGTATTTTCCTCTTCCAGGTGCAGCTTTGCTTAATGCCGATGACCAAGCAGCATTTGGCCTTTGGACAGAAGATGCTGATGGGTTGACAACTAATAATGCGGGTGCTCCGATGGACTATGCATTATATCAAAGTACCAATAGAGATACTAATGCACTAGGTCAACCCACAGGAGATAACTTTTATCACCCATGGGAAGATTCAATTGGTTTTGATACAACCTTCTTTTTAGGAGCTACTTCTTGGTTTAACCCTCCAGGAGTTTCAAACAATTGGGCTATGTTTGGCCCAGTTACTATACCTGCAGCAGGTGCAATTTTATCATGGTACGACAGAACTAATCCATCATACCGTGATGGTTACAAAGTATGGGTAGTTAACGCAATTAGTGGAACAGAACCAACTTCAGTTGATTTTGAAAACAGTAATGGTGTTGGTGTTGGAACTGTTATTTTTTCAAGAACTGATGCAGGACCGAACTCACCAACCTATGCAACTGATACAACTTGGGTGCTTAGAACTGCCCCAGTTTGGGGAATCACCACAGGAACGCAGGTATATTTTGGGTTCCAACATAAAGCAAACGATATGGACGTTTTATATTTAGATGAATTTGTATTGACTGAAGCTAATAATGCAGGTATTGCAAATAATACTTTCAGCAATGTAACACTATCTCAAAACCAACCAAACCCTTTTAATACTCAAACAACTATTCAATACACACTCAATACAAATGCAAATGTTAACTTTACTGTTACTGATATTGCAGGTCGTGTTGTTAAAGTTATTGAAACACAAAATGTTGGTGCAGGAATTCATTACATTAACTTAAATGCAGCAGATTTTGCAGCAGGTGCTTATAATTACACCTTAAGCAGCAACGGTAGTAATGTAACTAAAAAAATGTTTGTTACTAAGTAATTTAAACCCAATATTTTAAACAAAACCCACCAAATTGGTGGGTTTTGTTATTTTTGCATCATTCTAATAAAAAAATTAATGCCTAATTCATCAATCATTACAAGTTTACTTTTGAGTTTTATTTTAACTTTTTGCGATAGTACATTCGCCATGCAATTGTTTAGTGAAAACGATACACTTAACAAGCAATATTTCGATAGTGCCTCTTATAAATTATATGCTTCTCCTGATGGTGGTTTTGCATCGGGTAACAATGCATACTCCGATAAGGCTAAAGTACAGGAATTTAATGTGGCCAATGGTGGTAATATTTACGGGGTTTTAATTCATTTTGGATATAAAAAATTTAATTCTCAAAATGATTCATCGTATGTAAGACTTAATTTTTATCAATTAAACGGAATAGGTACGAATACAATCTCTAGTTCTGCTGCCTGCCCGGGTAATATTTTTTATACTGATTCTATTAAAATTGCCGATATTGACACTGTTAATGGTAATATTTTTAATTATATCAACCCAATATACACCAATAGTAATTTTGCCATTGGTATTGACTTTAATTCCTTGCATCAATCGGATACAATTGCTCTATATACCAATATTGATGGTATGGGTGGCAATAGAGAACAATCATGGGAACGTGATTTACATGGAAACTGGTACAGTTTAAAATATACATGGACTTTAGATGTTGACTATGCCATTTTTCCCATTGTGAATACTTCTGTTGGCATAGATGCAATTTCAAATAAAACAAGACCTATTACTATTTGGCCTAATCCAAGCGAAAACGGGCAATATTATATCGATATTGATATGACAGAGATTAAACTAATTCAGGTTTACAATTCCAGTTTACAGTTGGTTGATGCAGATTTTACAAATTTTAACCAAAAAATACAAATTTCTACCAAGGAAAAAACATCAGGTGTATATTTTGTAAAATTAGTAACAAAATATAATGAGATAGAAGTAAAGAAAGTAATAATCAAATAATTTAAATTTTGAATATTTGATAGGGATTGGGGTGATTTTTGATAATAAAGTTTACTTTTGATATTTCTATCTATCTGATATAAAACACTTTATAACTTATTAACTAAAAAGTATGGTTTTCAACAAAAATACTGTGTATAATTTTGGTCAAAACAAAAAAAGTTTTTACATTTGCACCCCTCTTTTTGAGGAAGTAAAACATTTAAACATAGAAAAAAGTGGATAGTTTAAGTTACAAAACCGTTTCTGCCAACAGGGCAACAGTAAATAAGCAATGGATTTTGATTGATGCTGAGAACGAGGTATTAGGTCGTTTATCATCAAAGGTTGCGAAAATTTTACGTGGTAAAAATAAACCTGATTACACACCACACGTAGATTGTGGAGACAATGTAGTAATTATTAATGCTGAAAAAGTAAAGCTAACAGGTAATAAATTAACTGATAAGCAATACGTAAGATATACTGGTTATCCTGGGGGTCAGCGATTTGCTACGCCTCAAGAAGTACTAGCAAAGCATCCTGTAAGAGTAATTCAAAAAGCTGTTCATGGGATGATTCCTAAAACCAAGTTAGGAAGTGCCTTAGAGCGTAATTTATTTGTTTACGCAGGAACTGAGCATCCGCACGAAGCTCAAAAGCCAACTTTGGTTAAACTTAACACAATTAAATAAAGAAAATGGACGTAACAAATACCATTGGTAGAAGAAAAACTGCAGTAGCACGTGTTTATGTGCAA
>DAORKI010000174.1:0-5040 GCA_035439485.1 Bacteroidia bacterium | reverse complement strand
ATATAGAAACTGTTCCTGAATAATTTATCGAACTGCAATTTAAATTAAACCAATTGATATTATTTGTAATATTTGTATATAATTGATGGATTTGTCCAGGAAACAACCAGCCAAAGCTATTAATAGATTGAACTTTTATGTCATCATAATTATAGCATACCACTGAAAAATTAATATTTTGTAATGTTTGGTTAACAGTGTTTAATGTTACAGTTTGAGAGTTGCTTTGCCCACAGCCCATAACAATAGGTAAATCAAGCGTATCAATTTCTACGAAAAAGGTATCGGGTAATAGGTTTGAAAAACTATATACTCCGTTAATGGTATAACTTTGAGAAAGCAAATTATTCTGGGCGTCATAAAGTTTTACCGGAATATTTATCGCATTTTGGTCTGTTGTGTTGTAGGTGCAATTCCCATTCGAATCGCTATAAACCAAACCAGTAATATTCACTCCTAAGCAATTATTAGGATTGTTGATAGTGTCATTTTCTATGCACAATGGCAGACCTAAGCTGTAACTTGTTTGATTGGGCACACAACTTATTGGATTATTGATTATACTTCCATTTATTCCGGGGCCAACATTAGGCAGATTAACAACACATGAAATATTGTTATTATTTATTTGAAACATACTCATCGAATTAGGAACAGCTGGTAAACTCGATAATTGGTTAAATTGACATCTTAATTTTTGTAAATTAGCTGGTAATGCAGGCAGAGCAGATATTTGATTATAGAAACAAACTAGTTCTTGCAGGCCGTTTGGCATTGCAGGCAGACTAGTTAATTGGTTGCTTCCACAAAATAATTGTTGTAATGTATTTGGCATTGTTGGCAAATAGGTTAACTGGTTATCATCGCACCATAATTTTTGTAAGAAGCTTGGTAATGCCGGAAGACTAGTTAATACATTACTGTGACAATACAATTTTTGTAGGGAGCTAGGTAGTATTGGAAGGCTAATTAGTTGATTATTATAACATTCTAATTGTTGTATGGAGTTTGGTAATGTTGGTAATGAAGTTAGTTGATTATTGTTACAATATAATAGTTGTAAAGAGTTTGGTAGAGTCGGAAGGCTAATTAGTTGATTATTATAACATTCTAATTGTTGTATGGAGTTTGGTAATGTTGGTAATGAAGTTAGTTGATTATTGTTACAATATAATAGTTGTAAAGAGTTTGGTAGAGTCGGAAGGCTTATTAATTGAGAATTTCTTGAAGATAAAGTTATCAATGTGCTTGGTAAAGCTGGCAGGTTAGTCAATTGAGTATTAGAACAGTTTAGATAAATTAAATTATTGGGTAAAGCAGGCAGGCTTGTTAATTGATTTACTGAACAGTCTAGTGAGCTTAAATTGGTAAAATATTCAATGCCAGTAAGGTTTGAAATATTGCTGCCTTGAACATCCAGAGTGAATTCATTCACAATAAGTGAACATGTCGTATCAATCAAATTCCCATTCATACAACTAGGATATAGTTGTGTTAGTTTGTTCACAAAATTCGTATCAGGAATCGTTACCCACTGCGCTTTTGCAGGCAACAATTGCAAACAAAAAATAATAATTGTAGAGTGGAGCAATTTTTTCATGGTAGCAATATTTCTACCAAAGATAAAACAATTTCGATAAGATACAAAAATATGTTAATGGGATTAAATGAAAATAGTATTGTTTCTGCTGGTCACATTGTTCCATATGTCACGAAACTTGTTATCTTCAAGGCAAGAACATAAAATTATTTTTTCCCTTCGCCCTCGCTCGCGTCCCGCGAGTGAGCCTATCATGCGGGCTCCGACCGCTTTAAAAGATGTACTTCACAAGTATCAAATCTTTCATTGGCTTTTTGGATTTGAATAGAAACATTCGTTTTTGCAAAGGCCAGAGGCCTGAAGGTATACATCACTCGCAGGATGCGAGCGATGGCACAGAAACAAAAAATATTAAATCTTAAATGATGAAATTTTAGAAATTAAATCTAAAACATAAACACTGTTCCCAGCGCCATCAGCGTCCCCAAAATAATCACCCCAAATTTTTGCAAATTAAAACGATGGTTCTCTGATGATTCAAATAAAATAGTAGTTGAAATGTGAAGAAAAATTCCTATCACCACAGCCATTATTTTTTGATAATAGTTACCTAAATCAATACTCTGCGCTTGACTCAATGAAGCACTCAGCAACATACCTAAAGGTGTCATGATGGCAAAAACACTCAACAAAAAAATACTTTTATATTTACTAATTCCGCTTTGCGTTAGTAAACTCATTAAGGCTAACGCTATTGGAATGTTATGTATAACAATGCCAAAAACCAACATATCTGATGTATGCTCATTGTGGGTTCCACCCACTGGCATGCCTTCAAAAAATGCGTGAATACATAAACTAATTAACATCGTAAAAGGCACAATGGCTTTGCCATGATGATGATGCACATGAATATGGCCGTGCTCAATGCCTTCAGAAAAATAATCTAATATCAGTTGTAAAAAAAATCCCGCTAATAGATAAATTCCAATCAAATGATTACCTGTGGAATAAATTTCGGGAATTAAATGTAGTACGGTAATAGCAAATAAATATGCCCCACTTAAGGAAAGCAATAGTTTTAATTTATTGCTGTTCCACGGAAACAAAAAAAACAGCATGCCGCTCAATACCGCAGAAGCAAATATGATAAAGGCTTCTAACAAATTCATTTGGCTTGTTTTTGAGCTATCATTATAAGTCTTTCAGAAGTATTCACATCAAAAGGCGAGAGCTGGTAATCGCCAAAAGTAGCTGCTAATTTTAATCCCGCTTTCGCAAAGTAATGCTCAAAATCAGCTAATGTTAATAACCTTACCTGTTCTTTGTAGTGATGCACCTCACCCGCATCATTTACATTAATTTCTTTAATCACACTTTTATCCACAATACTTTTCTTCCAGTCAAATGCAATTCCATCAATTGTTTTCTGCTCACTGCACTTGGCTGTCATTTGCATTACTTTAGCAGCATTAAAAAAGTCAATCACCACCATCCCGCTTGGCTTTAAATTAAGTGCAACAGATTTAATGGTATTAATTTCATCTCTTTGATTATTAAAGTAACCAAAGCTGGTAAACAAATTAAATACATAATCAAAATAGTTGATACGAAAGGGAAAGCGCATATCATGCTCAAAAAACTGCAAATTTGAAGTGCTTTTTAACAAGGCTTCCTGTATGCTATTTTCTGATAAATCTATACCAATTACATCATAGCCTTTGGTAGCTATAAATTGCGCGTGCCTACCCTTGCCACAAGCTAAATCTAAAATTCTGCTTGATGCATCAGGTTTTAATTGAGCAAGTAAATTTTGCATAAACCGATTGGCTTCTTCCTCATCACGATGGCTGTATAGCAAGTGATAATAAGGAGAATTAAACCAATCTTCAAACCATTCCATAATTTAAACTAATCAAGTTGTGTTTCAAAAACGGTAAAATTACTAAAGTTATTGGTTAGTTCGGGCTTCTTTTCAAAGATTCCGTATACAGCCGAACCACTGCCTGTCATGCTTGCATAAAGCGCACCTTGTGTATACAACTCATTTTTTATTTCAGCAACTACTGGAAATTGTTTTATAATTCCTTCTTCAAAAGCATTAAAAATATTGCCTTTCCAGGTGTTGATAGGTTGTTGAATTAAATCTTCAATTGTTGGTCCCTGCATATTCGGAATCACTCCACTGTAGGCCAATGCTGTGCTAAAATGAATATTGGGATATACCACCACTGTATGAAAACCTTTTAAAGATAATTGGACAGGTTCCAACACTTCACCTTTTTGCAAGGCCAAAGCTGGTTTGTTATTGATAAAGAAAGAACAATCACTTCCAATTTGTTTGGCATAATGATGCATTTCGCCAAAAGAAAGATTCAATTCCTCAAATTCATTGAGGGCTTTAATAAAAAAAGCTGCATCGGCCGAACCACCACCTAATCCAGCGCCAATTGGAATTTGTTTATGCAAATGCACCTTGATGGCAGGTAAAGCATAATCCTGATTAATCAGTTGATAAGCTTTTACACAAATATTTTCATGTGCCTCGCCAGGAATGGCAATGCCCGTACTTTTAAAAGTTATATTGTTTTCAAGATGGGTTTCCTGTCGTGTAATTTCTAAAATATCACAAACCGGCAGAGGATAAAAAACACTTTCAATATTATGATATCCATCGGCCCGCTTATTCAAAATACGTAACCCAATATTTATTTTGCAGTTTGGATAAACTATCATAGTTGAATTGGTTAATAGCAAATAAAAAAAAATCTTTCCCTTTTGAGGAAAGATTTTGAAATAAGTTTGTATGTTGAATTAAGCCTCAGCTGGCAAGTTTACAGCCAACACAGACACAAATGAACGATCATCTTTTCTGCGTTTAAACTGCACAATACCATCGGTTAATGCAAATAAGGTATGGTCTTTACCAATACCCACGTTTGTACCAGGGTTATGCTTAGTTCCACGTTGACGAACAATAATGTTACCAGCTAATGCTGCTTGACCACCATATATTTTCACACCTAATCTTTTGCTATGACTTTCGCGACCGTTCTTGGAACTACCCGCACCTTTTTTATGAGCCATTTTCTAATTTTTTAAATTGGTTAATAATTAAAATTAAGTATTAAGCCTTAATGCTTTCTACTAACAGCTGAGTTAATTGCTGACGGTGACCATTTGATTTCTGATAACCTTTTCTGCGCTTTTTCTTAAACACGATTACTTTATCGTCTTTTAAGTGCTGAATAATTTTTGCGGAAACTTTTGCTCCGCTGATAACTGGGGCGCCAACCTTTACTTTTCCATCATTATCGATAAGTAACACTTTATCAAAATCAACTTTTGAATCAACTGCACCTTCTAAACGATGTACGTAAAGCTTTTGGTCTTGCTGCACTTTAAATTGCTGCCCTGCTATTTCTACAATTGCGTACATTTTATTTTATTTTTAATTAAACGGGCTGCGAAAGTACAGCTTTTTTTATCTTCTGCAAAAT
>DAORKI010000173.1:0-5073 GCA_035439485.1 Bacteroidia bacterium | reverse complement strand
AGACCATTTCAAACTGAGGTAAATGCCGATGATCATTTGTTAGACCAAATTTATTAGGTCTATTACAAATATCATATCGGTATTATAGCTAGCTACAATCAATATTAGCCTGTGCTCAAATTCAATCCATTATTTTAGTGATATTAAGCCATATGAAATTTTGAATAGGTTTATACGCTTTATATTTAAGATGAATGGGTTCGGTAGTATCAAACAACATAATTTGGTTTTAAGAAATAATAATACTTTTGCACCTTTTAAAACAAAATATCATGAAATTTAAATTATTACTATTTGTTACTTGTGCCCTAATGGCGGCAGGTTGCAGCGAAAACAAAAATACTGAAACAGATAAAACTAAAATGGCCGAGGTGGACACGGTTCCCTTTGAAGTTGATGCCGAACGATTTGCCGATTTACAAGTTTTGCGCTACGAAGTAAAAGGCTTTGATGAACTTAGTTTGCAACAAAAACAATTGGCCTATTACCTCTATGAAGCTGCCATGTGTGGGCGCGACATCATTTATGACCAAAAGTATAAATATAACCTCACCATCCGTAAAACCATTGACGCAATTTTCAGCACATACACGGGCGATAAATCAACAGATGATTGGAAAAAATTTGAAGTATATGCCAAAAGAATTTGGTTCAGTAATGGAATTCATCACCATTACTCCAATATGAAAATGATGCCCGAATTTAGTCAAGAATATTTTGTTACATTAATCAAAAACTGCGACCCTAAGCTACTTCCTTTAGATGGAACAGATATGGAAGGGTTAACAAAAACCCTCACTCCTATCCTATTTGACGAAAAGGTAGATGCAAAAATTGTTGACCAAAGTGCTGGAATCGACAATATTAAAGCATCGGCTAATAACTTTTATGAAGGTTTAAACCAAAAAGAAGTAGAAGCATACTATGCTAAAATGGCCGATAAATCAAACAAAACTCCAATTATGTATGGTTTAAATAGCAAATTAGTGAAAGAAAATGGGAAAATAGTGGAAAAAACTTGGAAAGTTGGCGGAATGTACAGTCCTGCTATTGAAAAAATTGTTTACTGGCTCGAAAAAGCAATAGGTGTTGCCGAAAATGCCGAGCAAAAGCTTTCGCTCGAAAAATTAGTTCAGTTTTATAAAAGTGGCGATTTAAAAGATTTTGATGAATACTCTATTGCTTGGGTAAAAGATGTCAACTCAAGATTAGATGTGGTAAATGGTTTTATAGAAGTTTATGGTGACGCCATCGGAAAACGTGGAAGCTTTGAGTCTGTGGTTAGTATGAAAGACATGGAAGCAACCAAAACCATTGCTGCAATTGCAAAAGAAGCACAATGGTTTGAAGACAATTCTCCAATTGCCGCTGAACATAAAAAGAAAGAAGTAAAAGGAATCACTGCAAAAGTAATTACTGTGATTGCCGAAGCAGGCGATGCGGCACCATCAACACCAATTGGTATTAACCTTCCTAACAGTAATTGGATCAGAGAACAACATGGCTCTAAATCTGTTTCACTTGGCAATATTGTAGAGAGTTATAATGTGGTTGGTGCCAAAAGTCCAACATTAAAAGAATTTGCATACGATGAAAGTGTTGTTGAAAGAGCAAAAAAGCATGGTGCATTAGCAGGCAATTTACATACCGATATGCATGAAGTTATTGGACATGCCTCTGGAAAAATTAATGAAGGTATTGCTACTCCTGATGTTACACTTAAAAACTATGCTAATTGTTTAGAAGAAGCACGCGCTGATTTAGTAGCTTTGTATTATATTTATGATAAAAAATTAATTGATATTGGGGTAATGCCATCATTAGAAGTAGGTATGGCTGAGTACGATAATTATATTTTGAATGGTTTAATAATGCAGTTAACTCGTATTAAATTGGGCGATAATCTTGAAGAAGCGCACATGAGAAATCGTCAATTAGTGGCTGCTTGGGCATTTGAAAAAGGCAAAAAAGACAATGTTATTGAAATGGTTAAAAAAGATGGTAAGACTTATGTTAAAGTGAACAATTATGAAAAACTTCGTGTGTTGTTTGGCGAATTGCTAAAAGAAATACAAAGAATTAAATCGGAAGGTGACTACAAATCAGCTACCGCCTTGGTTGAAGGTTATGGCGTAAAAATTGATAAAACTTTACACCAAGAAATTTTAGCGCGTTTCGAAAAATTAAATGTGGCTCCTTATAAAGGTTTCATTCAACCTAAACTCGTTCCTGTGATGGAGGGCGATAAAATTACTGATGTAAAAATTGAATACCCTCAAAACTTTAGTGACCAAATGATTGAATATGGTAAAAAGTATAGCTTACTACCTGCAATCAATTAATCCTTACTTGAATCAACTTCAAAAAAGCTTACTCGTTGAATAATAAAAGGTCGGTGTTACAACACCGACCTTTTTTGTTTCAATACGCCACATTTAACCCAATTATGCAGTTGGAATCGTTGATCAACAAAATTATTCAATAATATCAAGTGCTCACGGACTATTTTGGATTGAAAGAATAGCGAGCTATTTTGAAATTCAAAATAGGAGAAAGCTCTTGAGATTGAAGTAAAATAAAGTTTAATAGATTTCTAATGCGAAATCTGGGTTTAATTTTTATCCTGAATTAAATTCAGTAAGACTAAAAAATAAATGCAATTGGTAAAAATGCTGAAAGGAAAGAAGTTTAGCACAAATGCAGTGATGCAAATGATACCTATTCTAGCGCTAATTCGAAAATAACTTTAAATGTTAAGTTGATTTTATTAAAGTAAATTGCTTATATCGCTTTAATGCGAGCTATTCTATGCAAAGTATGTTCTTTAATTGCATCAATTCATCTGGATGGCCGCTTTCCATTAATTGTTATACCTTAGGTTCTACCAATTTATGTTATATTTGCGTAAATCTACTATTAAAATAATAATAATTGAAATTTCCTTATTTTTCATTACAGACTATTTTAATTGTTTCTTTTTGCATACCTACTTATGCTCAAAATCCATGTTTAGACGCCTCATTCGGAAACAATGGAATCTCAATACATTCTTTTGGAACAGATACTTTATTTCCAAAAAGTATTGTGCTGCAGCAGGATGGCAAAATTTTAGTTGTTGGTGAAATTAAGGATACACTTGATAGAGATTTTATTCTTGCACGCTACTTAAATAATGGTGCTGTGGACAGTACTTTTGGTACTGCAGGTGTTACAAGAATAGACTTTGGGAATCATACTAGTGATATTGCTCAAAAAGTAATATTGCAATCCGATGGCAAGATTATTTTGGGTGGAAACACGAAAGATTCCACATTTTACAAATTTGCCTTAATAAGATTTAATGTCAACGGTGTAATCGACACTACATTTGGCACAGCCGGAAAAATAACTTTAAATATTGACACAAATAACCATTTTTTGCAGGACATTTGCATTCAAAATGATGGAAAAATTGTGTTTATTGGTTGTACCATCAACAATGGTTATTTAAACCCCGTTTTTACACCATTTACTGAACCTAACAATTACATTATTAGATTGAATGGGAATGGTTTTAACGATAGCACTTTTGGTAATTTAGGATATATTCTATTAGATTTCGGAAATATTTATCTCTTCAGAAAATTGGCCCTTCAACCTGATCAAAAAATTTTAATTGCTGGCCCAACCAACAGTTCTGTAGCATGGCAACGAATTCTAGTTGCGCGATTAGATACTTCTGGAACAATTGACAATTCTTTTTCTGGGATTGGATATACAACCAGTTTTGAAAATCCACTGAATAACTTACGCGATTTAGTAATTCAAAATAATGGTAAAATTATTATTCAAGGTACAGCTGGCGATAATAATAACTATGGGTTTTATATGCAGCGATTTGAAATTAACGGTGTACTGGATAATAGTTTAATGAATCTTCCATTTGGAACTTTATCACCAAACAGTTGGTTAGATTTTGACCATAGATGTAAAACAATAGTTTATCCAAATGGACAAATTGCAAATGTTTCGGATAGTTATAATTTTGATAATCCATACGATGGAGATTTTTCCTTACTGGTTCAAAATGGTGATGGAACTATAAATTACATGGCTTGCGATAGTGGAAGTATTATTACCAATATTATTCCGGGATCAACAGAAGAAGACAAAGCTGTTGATGCAGTTTTACAAAATGATAATAAAATAATTCAGTTAGGAAGTTCAGGATTTAACACCATTACATTACTACGCTATTCAGATTTTACTTTAAGTAATCTAGCTGATGATTTTAATTCAAGACCAAATCAATGGTTATACCCAAACCCTACCCAGTCAAATTTAATTGTGGAATT
Source organism: Bacteroidia bacterium (assembly GCA_035439485.1). Classification (GTDB taxonomy): domain Bacteria; phylum Bacteroidota; class Bacteroidia; order UBA4408; family UBA4408; genus CAIKXD01. The sequence continues at coordinate 739 of DAORKI010000173.1, read as the reverse complement.
TTCCAACGAGCTTGAAATTTATTCTATTTCTGTTACAGATGTGTCAGGGTGCAATATTACTTGTAATTTTATTAACAGAAATAATCAATTATTAATTGAAACTATCAATTTAGCCAAAGGCTTTTACATTGCCAGAATTATTGATAAAAAAAACAACATATTTAATGTTTCTTTTGTTAAAGAATAATATAAAAAAAAAGCAAGTGTTATTAATACTTGCTTTTTTTTATTCAATAGTTAATCAATTAACTGCACAACCTCAAAACTTAGTACCTAATGGAAGTTTTGAAAATTTCGATACATGTCCTAGTATTATGAGTAATCTTATTTTAGCTAGTCCATGGTTTGGTGCACAATGTGGATATAGTGTTGTTACTCCATACCCTTATATCTGTTCTTCAGGAAGTTCTGACTTTTATCATGGCTGTTCGGGTGAAATTCCAAATTGGATTACATTAGGAACAACTGTATTTCAGTTTCCTAAAAGTGGAATAGGCATGGCAGGTGCAGGTGTTGTATTTATACCCAGTAATGAAGGAAGAGAGTATTTAGAAGTGACTTTAATGGAAAAATTGAGAGCAAATAAAAAGTATTGTGGTAGCTTTTATGTAAATACTCCAAGGGCTGGAGGTACCATGGTTTCTGGTATTGGAATGGCCCTAACTCCAGATACTTTATTGCAAGAATCAATACCTAACTGTCTTTTTTGTATAATCGATGCTACTGCCTCCATCCAAAG
>DAORKI010000172.1:1937-5269 GCA_035439485.1 Bacteroidia bacterium | reverse complement strand
CCTACTGATAAAAAATTAATGAAGAAAAATTTTAAAAATTTATTGTTAAGCATTCAAAATAAATCCATGCAAGATCAACATGATTATTTGAATGACTTTATTGAAAACTGGAAAGGAAATATGGAACAAACGGACGATATATTAGTGATTGGTGTGAAAATTTAACTCATTTTTAAGACTTTTCTATATACATTAAGCTTAATTTTTTTTCTTAATTTTGATAAATTTTAAAATCAATGAAGCACAAATTACTCATAACCCTATTTCTTTACAATTTAGTTTATTTAAATGTAAAATCACAAACCATCAATAATAAAAAAAATGGTGGATATACTTTTACAACCGAAAAAGAAATTACATATACCTCGGTAAAAAATCAATACAAAAGCAGCACCTGTTGGAGCTTTTCAACACTTTCATTTTTAGAGTCTGAATTAGCGCGCATGGGCAAACCAGTGATCGACCTCAGCGAAATGTTTGTGGTTAGAAATACTTACAGCATTAAAGGACAAAAATATGTGCGTATGCAAGGCACCATTAATTTTGGTCCTGGAAGTGAATTTCATGATGCTATCAATATTCTACGTTTAAAAGGAATTGTTCCTGATCAAATTTATCCTATCAAAGGTGGCCTAACTAAACCTGAACAAGGTGAAGCTGATAATGTACTTAAAGCCATGTTAAATGAGGTAATTAAAGCGCATGACGGTGGCAAACTGAGCGCCAACTGGAAAGATGCCTATGAAGGTGCTTTGGATGGTTACTATGGCAAATTACCTGAAAACTTTGAGTACAACGGTAAAAAATACACACCAAAATCTTTTGCTACCGAACTAGGACTAAATGCAGATGATTACGTTGAAATTGGCTCATATACCCATCATCCATTTTATGAAATATTTGTATTGGAAGTTAGTGACAACTGGAGCTGGGGTGAAGTTTACAATGTGCCATTAAGCGAATTACAATTAATTGCCGATAACGCTATTAATAATAATTATACTGTTGCATGGGCAAGTGATGTGAGCGAATTTGGTTTTTCTCACAAAAATGGAATCGCCATCGTACCAGTAAAAGATAAAGCAGATATGAACCAAGCCGAAAAAGATTCAGCATTCAATAAACCCTACGAAGAGCGTGTTATTACTCAAGAAATACGGCAAGCAGCCTTTGATAATTTAACCACTACCGATGATCATGGTATGCACATTGTTGGAAGTGCAAAAGATCAAAATGGTAAAAGATATTATATGGTTAAAAATTCATGGGGTACTGATAGTAATGACTTAGGTGGCATTTTATATGTTTCAACAGCTTATTTTAATTACAAAACTACTTCTATCTTAGTTCATAAAAAAGCAATTCCTGCTGATATTGCTAAAAAATTAAATCTTAAATAATCACTATTAATATTACTTAATATTGACTCTGTTTCACACCTATAATATGAAAAAATTATTTTTACTTTTAACCTTAGCGTTATCTTTCCAATTAAAAGCACAACCCAAAAAAATACTTTTCATTGGAAATAGTTATGTTTACACAAACAACCTTCCACAAGTATTATATAATTTAGCTTTAGCCAATGGTGACTCCATCATTTACGATAGTTCAGTTCCAGGTGGTTATACTTTTCAACTGCATACCACAAATGCAACAACACTCTCAAAAATAAGTGCCCAAGATTGGGATTATGTTGTTTTACAAGAACAAAGTCAAATGCCATCATTTCCGCCAAGTCAAGTTCAAACAGAAACTTATCCTTATGCACAACAATTGAATGATTTAATTTTAGCCAACGATAGCTGTACCGAAACGGTATTTTTTATGACGTGGGGACGCAAATATGGCGATGCCAGCAATTGCGCCAATTACCCTCCTTTATGCACATTTGAAGGAATGCAAGCTCGCCTTCGCCAAAGTTATATCGAAATGGCTGATAACAATCAGGCTTTGGTCGCTCCTGTTGGTGAAGCATTCAAATATGCTCGAATGGCCGATAGTACCATTAATCTTTACTCGCCTGATAATAGTCATCCAAGTTTGGCTGGAACTTATTTAGCTGCCTGTACTTTTTATGCTACCCTTTTCGAAACTAGCCCTATAGGCATTGCCTACAACGCAGGCTTAACTGGAACTCAAGCCTCATTTTTACAACAAATTGCATATCAAACAGTTTTTGATAGCCTAGCTGTTTGGAATATTAATGAGTTCGAACCTCATGCCAATATTTCACAAATATCTTCAAGTGGGCCACAATTCCAATTTGCAAGTAACTCAACCAATGTAAATCAATATTTATGGAGCAATGGCGAAACAAGCAATACTGCAAATTACACATTTACAACTCTAGGTTTAAACACCATTTCTCTCATAGCAAGCAATGGATGTTCAAGTGATACTGCATTTTTAGATGTAATGGTTAGTACTCTTTCAAATGTATACACATTACAAAATAAATCTATTCAACTTTATTTGCAAAAAGAAAACCTAACAATCAATATCAATGATAATACATTGTATAACCTAAAAATAACCGACTCAATGGGTAAATTAGTTTTTACAATGTCAAATCAATGCAGTCAAAACTTAAATATAAATACAAGTAATTGGAGCAAAGGAATTTATTTTGTTCAAGCCATTGTTAACACCCAAGTCTATACCCAAAAAATTTTTATTCCATAATTAAATGAAACTCGAAAGTAAAAAACAAAAAGTGGTAGCCATCCCGCATTTCCTAGGGCGAATGCTTCGTTATACTTTGTTCTGTTTATTACTCATTTGTTTTTCAATTGGCGTTGGTGTATTAGGCTATTATTTCATTGGAGGTTTAAATGCCATTGATAGCTTTCACATGGCCTGTATGATACTCACCGGAATGGGTCCGGTTGTTGAAATGAAAACCAACGCTGCCAAACTATTTTCTTCTCTTTATGCCTTGTATAGTGGCGTAGCTTTCTTAAGTATAACTGCTGTTTTCTTTGCACCTGTAGTACATCGTATACTTCATATTATGCAAGTCGAAAATGATGCTGCATAATTTTTTTTTGGGCAAACCCTTGGTATAAAATCATTTTCATGTTTTTATACCAAGGTCGCGCCATCCGCAGTACATGGTACTTTGCTCCTGTCGCTTTTGCAGATTCTTTTATATCAAATTAAAACATGAGTAACTATTAAGCCAATTGAATATGATAGGTCAAAAATTAAGCATAAGCTCATACTTAAAAAAATACAACATATCTAAAAAGTGCTTTGATAAAATAAATTAAATTTAAACTCATGCACAACTAAAAAACTATTTTGTAAAACATATAAATTCTTTTAACTTT
>DAORKI010000172.1:0-1837 GCA_035439485.1 Bacteroidia bacterium | reverse complement strand
TGAAATTTTGGTAATTCATGAAACATGTAAAATACCTACTTTTTTTACTTTGTGCTAGCTTCTTAACTAAAGCTCAAAATCCAGGTAATGCAATATTCTCTACACTATTTCATAATGTATACTTAAATTTTAATACCCCATATTGGTACGACACCTTAAGTAACAATTATGCCTTAAGCAACGGAATCGATTCAAATTTGTACTTTCCTTGCAATATTGTATTTGATGGTATTGTTTTAAATAATTGTGGAATCAGGTTTAAAGGTAATTCATCTTACGGTCACCCCAACCAAAAAAAATCATTTAAATTGGATTTTAGTGAATACGTTTCTACGCAAAAGTTAGACAATTTGAAACAATTAAACCTAAACAACTCCTACAATGATCCCACATTTCTAAGAGAAAAAACATATCTTGACTTTTGTAAGGCGAAGGAATTAAATGCTCCTCGATGTGTGTATGCCAATGTATATGTCAACAATGTACTATGGGGATTTTATACTGTCATTGAAGAAATCGACAAAACCTATTTAGAATCAGCCTTTACAAATAATGGCGGCAATTTATTCAAAGGTGATCCTGCAGGTCATTTAAAGTGGTTAGGAAGTTCACAAAGTAGTTATTATAACAATTATGAACTTAAAACTAATGAAATACAAAATAATTGGAGTGATTTAGTGAATTTAATTGATAAAATCAACAACATAGGAATAAACCAATGGGTTGACTCCATAAATACATGCTTCAATGTGAATGATTATCTCAAGCACTATGCTGCAACTATCTTATTTGCCACATTGGATTCATATACAGGTTCTGGACATAACTTTTATTTATACCACAATACCAATTCAAATCAATTCGAATTTATTCAATGGGATGTCAATGGATCTTTTGGTCGTCATCATCCAAACGGTCAAGGATTAACTAACGAAGCACTTCTCGATCCATTATGGGTGCCAACTCCTGCTGGAAGTAGGCCTCTACACGAAAAAATATTACAACAACAAACATTAAAGCAACAGTTTATTAATCACCTTTGTGAATATATCACTTCTTATTTTGATACTATCACCATGAATGCAAAAATCGACAGCATCGCCAATCTTATTCGGCCATATGTATATGCTGATCCTCGAAAGCAATTTACAAATAATGATTTTGAAAATAATTTACTTAATGATTACAATATAAATACACCAGGTTTAAAAAAATTCGTTCAAGAAAGATATGACTACTTAAAACCTATTTTGGAAAGCTATAATTGTTCTTTCAGCCAGATGAAATCTATTAACAACTTCAATAAATATGCGATCTATCCAAATCCAGCTAAAGAATCAATATCATTTTCAAAAACATTAAATAACATTTTTGTATATAATGTTTTAGGTCAATTGATTTTGCCCGAAATAAATTCTGCAAGTAACTTAGTCACTTCAAATTTCGAAAATGGCTTTTATATCATTAAGGCAAATGAAGGAATCAATAAATTTATAGTACAACATGAGTAGATCATATTAAACTAAACCATATTATAGCACTTGGGTATTTAATGAACCATAATAAATAACTATGTCATGTCTATTAAAAGGAGTAATATAAATCATTGGTCAGTACAAATTAGCAACATATCCATTCCATTATATTGACTCTGAATTTAAGATTTAACATGCTATTTTGATGAAAAAAATAGAATAAATCTTTGCGATAATTAGTCGTCCCTCAAAAAGTCATTGTTAAACGGGAGAGATGTTGGCCTTGTGAAAATGGTGTTAAGAAAAAAATGATGGAAGGCGTTTAGCTGATTAGAAAAATTAAATTATAAGTTTGAAAATAA
>DAORKI010000171.1:0-5281 GCA_035439485.1 Bacteroidia bacterium | reverse complement strand
CACAAGGCCAACATCTCTCCCGTTTAAAAATGACTTTTTGAGGGACGACTAAATAAAAGTTATGAACTGCAGATAATTTTTAAAAGTTATATTGAAAATTAAAATTTAATACCGATTACAATTTCAATTTCGTCCTATTGCAAAATGGCCTTATTGTGCTAATTTCAAGTAGTATCAGAAGTTACCATATCATATTTATTTCTTATACCGATACTATTTTCAATAATAGTTTAAAAGATTAAATTATAACAGACACTCTATCGGCATTATACTATAAACTCATAGACTACTTTATAATATGTAAAGGTATTAGTTGGCATAAAAATAAATGCAATTGGTATAAGTTATAAGAAATTAAGGTTGATATCAATTTAAAATAAAACTTTTGCAGAATAAAGTTTTAAATATAAATTTGCCAAATAAATAACAAAAAGGTTAATATGAATAATTTTTGGAACGCCATTGGCGACATGTTTGTAGCAATTTTCCCATTATTAAAAGCCATGGGAAGAAGTGTAAATATTTTGTTTTCTCTTACTATTTTCTTAGGGTCAATGATTTGGATTTTTGGTGGCCCAAAATATAAAGAGCCTTCAAAAAAATAGATTAAAGATATTTAATCAAATCTTTACCTAAATCAGTCCTATTATATTTACCTGAAAAATATATTTCAGACGAAGTTTTGTAACTTTGCGCAAAGGCATCATTTAAGGCATTGGAAAATGAAGTTATAGCCAACACTCTTCCACCATTGGTGACAATTTTATTATTTTCAAATTTTGTTCCTGCATGAAATATTAAGCTCGGAGTTTCTTTATCCAAACCACTTATTTCAAATCCCTTTTTATAATCTTCAGGGTAACCCCCTGACACTAGCATCATAGTTGCGGCAAATCTTTCATCAATTTTTAACTCAATTTCATTTAATTTGCCAGCAGCTGTTTTTTGGAGAATCTCTAGAAAATCATTTTTAATTCTTGGCAATACAACTTCTGTTTCTGGATCGCCCATGCGGCAATTATATTCAATCACATAAGGTTCTCCATTAATATTCATTAATCCAATAAATAAAAATCCCAGATAAGGTATTTGTTCGTTTTGAAGTCCTTTAATAGTTGGAATAACTACTTTTTCGTGTACTTTTTTCATAAAATTCTGATCTGCAAAAGGCACTGGCGATACAGCACCCATACCACCCGTATTTAAACCAGTGTCAGCATCTCCGATTCTTTTATAATCTTTTGCTTCAGGTAAAATAATATACTGAGTACCATTTGTCAAAACAAAAGTTGATAATTCAATACCATCAAGAAATTCCTCTATTACAACCCTAGATGATGCATTCCCAAATTTGAGATTTTGAAGCATCTCTGTAAGTTCCATAATGGCTTGATTTATATCAGAACTGATTATTACTCCTTTTCCTGCAGCTAGACCGTCTGCTTTTAAAACGTAAGGAGGATTTAATTTTTTAAGGAATTCAATACCTTCATTTAATTCATGTTGATTGAAAGTTTTGTAGGCAGCTGTTGGCACTCCGTTGCGCATCATAAATTTCTTTGAGAAATCTTTGCTTCCTTCTAGTTGTGCAGCTTTTTTACTTGGTCCAATAATTGTAATGTTTTTCAATAAATCATCATTTTCAAAAAAATCAACAATTCCATTTACGAGTGGGTCTTCGGGACCAACAACTATAAAATTAATATGTAAGCTAATTACACAGTTACGAATGGCTTCAAAATCATTTAATGAAAGTTGAATATTGGTGCCACACGATGAAGTTCCTGCATTTCCTGGTGCTATATAAAGTTTTGTTAATAATTTACTTTTAGAAATTTGGTAGGCAAAGGCATGTTCTCTACCACCTGAGCCTAGTATTAATACGTTCATTGGATTAAAAATTTAGGATGCAAAGTTAAGAACTTAGTTCTATAAAATTTTTGTTGTTTAACCAACGATTATGTTATTTTTGCCCACAGTATTTTAAACTTTACAAATTAACCATTGTTTAAGCCATTATGAAGAAAGTAAAATTTACCAAAGAAGTTTACCTTAAATGGTATCATGATATGTTACTCATGCGTAGGTTTGAAGAAAAAACCGGTCAACTTTATATACAACAAAAAATACGTGGTTTTTGTCATTTATATATTGGGCAAGAAGCACTGGTTGCAGGAGCAGAAAGTGCAATAACACCACAAGATAATATGATTACTGCATACCGTGATCATGCTCATCCTATTGGACGTGGTATGCACCCTAAGTATATTATGGCCGAATTGTTTGCAAAAATTACAGGATGCTCAAAAGGAAAAGGTGGCTCTATGCATTTATTTAGTAAGGAATTCAATTTTTTTGGTGGTCATGGAATTGTTGGTGGTCAAATTCCACTTGGTGCAGGCATTGCTTTTGCAGATAAATATAAAGGGAATAAAAATGTTACACTTTGCTACATGGGCGATGGTGCTGTACGCCAAGGTGCATTGCATGAGGCATTTAATATGAGTATGTTGTGGAAGTTACCAGTGATTTTTATTATTGAAAATAACAATTACGCCATGGGAACTTCAGTGCAAAGAACCACCAATGTCATGGATTTATATAAAATCGGTTCATCTTATGAAATGCCTTCAAAACAAGTAGATGGAATGAATTGTGAAACTGTTCACGAGGCCATATTTGAAGCTGCAGAGCACTGCAGAGCAGGTAAAGGTCCTGTTTTGTTAGAAATGAAAACTTATAGATACCGAGGCCATTCTATGAGTGACCCTGCAAAGTATAGAAGTAAAGAGGAGTTGGAAGAATATAAATCAAAAGACCCAATTGAGCAGGTTCTGGCAGTTTTGCAAAAGAACAAATGGATTGATGAAAAAGGTATAGAAGAAGCCGAAGAAAAAGTAAAACAATTAGTGGATGAATCAGTTGAATTTGCTGAAAATTCTCCTTTTCCAGAGGCTGATGAATTGTATAAAGATGTATATGTACAGAGTGATTACCCATATATAATGGATGGGTTTTAGTATATAGTTCTTGGAGATTTTTATATGTTTATTTATAATTACTTAATGAATGAAAGGGTGTATTTTGAATTACAAAATGAATTAAGTTTTATATCAAACTAATGAATTAGATTTTGAATTGAAGCTAATTGATGAAATGATGATAAATGAATTAAAAGATCCAAAAATTTAATTTAAATAGTAAAAACAAATTTTTAATTTTCAAAATATCATACCAAATGGCTGAAATAGTTAAAATGCCCAAATTAAGTGATACCATGACAGAAGGCGTGGTTGCTAAATGGCACAAAAAAGTTGGAGATAAAGTTAAATCAGGAGAGTTATTGGCTGAAATTGAAACAGACAAAGCTACCATGGATTTTGAATCTTTTTTTGATGGTGTATTGTTACATATAGGAATTGAGGAGGGCAAAGGTGCACCTGTTGATTCTATACTTGCTGTGATTGGTGCTGCAGGTGAAGATGTTTCGACATTGATTAATGGGGCAGGAAATAGCAAAAGTGAAAAGCAAGCCACTCAGGCTCCAATACCTACTTCAACTGCTACATCAACTTCAACCCAAAATTCAAATATATCAACAATAAGCACTGATAATAGATTAAAAGCTTCTCCCTTAGCTAAAAAAATTGCAGAAGATAAAGGAATTGATTTAAGTAAGGTACAAGGCAGTGGTGATGATGGTAGAATAGTAAAGAAAGATGTTGAAAATTACACTCCAGTAAATCAAGGAATATTAACCAAAGCAAGTTACACAGGTGTTGAGAGTTACACTGAGGAATCAGTTTCACAAATGCGTAAAACTATAGCAAGAAGATTAGCTGAAAGTAAATTTTCGGCCCCGCATTTTTATTTGAAAATGGAAGTAGAAATGACAAATGCTATTGCCTCACGTAAAGCAATTAATGAAGTTTCAGAGGTGAAAATTTCATTTAATGATATGGTGATTAAGGCTGTAGCAGTTGCCTTAAGAAGTAATCCTAAAATAAATTCATCATGGCTAGGCGACAAAATAAGATATAATCAACACATTAACATTGGTGTTGCTATGGCAGTTGAAGATGGACTTTTAGTCCCAGTAGTAAGGTTTGCAGATAATAAATCATTAAGTCAAATTGCTTCAGAAGTAAAAGTATATAGTCAAAAAGCAAAAGATAAAAAATTGCAACCTGCTGACTGGGAAGGAAACACATTTACTATTAGTAATTTGGGAATGTATGGTATTGATGACTTTACTGCAATAATTAACCCGCCTGATGCTTGTATTTTAGCGGTTGGAGGCATAAAAGAAACAGCCATTGTAAAAAATGGGCAATTGCATGCTGGTAACATTATGAAGTTAACTTTATCGTGCGACCACAGAGTTGTTGACGGAGCTACTGGTGCAGCTTTTTTACAAACTTTGAAAAATTTATTAGAACAACCTGTTACAATGTTGGTTTAAAATCAAACATTTATTTAAACGATAACGTAATATATATAAAACAAAGCGAACTTAATAAAAAGCCTATGTACGCCCGTGAATTAATTTCAGATGATATACCACCATTAAAAACAAGTGATACTGGAGAGCGTGCCTTAGCATGGATGGATGAGTTTAGAGTTTCGCATTTACCTATTGTAAATAATGTTGATTTTTTAGGACTTATTAGTGAAAGTGATATACTTGATTTTAATTCAGCTAGCGAGCCAATAGGCGGGCATAGTTTAAATTTAAGTCGGCCTTATGTATTCGATTATCAGCACACTTATGATGTTTTAAAGGTAATGTCATCTTTAAAGTTAACTGTTATCCCTGTTTTAAATGATAAAGATCAATACTTAGGATTGATTCATTTAAGCACTTTGTTGCAGCATTTTGCTGAGATGGCAAGTATGAAAGAAAGTGGAGGCTTGTTAATTTTAGAGTTAAATTTACATGATTACAGTTTATCTGAAATTGCTCGAATTGTAGAATCAAACGATGCTAAAATTTTGAGTTTATATATTTCTTCACATATTGATTCAACCAAACTTGAAGTGACAATTAAAATTAATAGAACAGATCTGTCTTCTATTATTCAAACCTTTAATAGATATAATTACATTATCAAAGCCTCTTTTCATCAAAGTGAATATGTTGATGATTTAAAAGACCGTTTTGATTCATTCATGAGTTTTTTAAATATTTAGTTTTGATTTTTTTTGATTGTTAACCAATATTGTTGCTATTTAGTCGTCCCTCAAAAAGTCCAATTCCTATAGGCCTATTGGATTTCCTAAA
>DAORKI010000170.1:0-5283 GCA_035439485.1 Bacteroidia bacterium | reverse complement strand
CCGGCACTAAGCCCCGCGCGCATGGCTTGGCTTCAGCTTAGCGCCTACCTGGGGTGGCATTTGTTAAATGGGGAGAAATTTGTCAACGCTTCTCTCAGGAGGACAAAAACGGTGCTCTTGTTTTAAATTTTTTTTGCGCAAGTGACAGGAGCGGCATCCTTTTTTTAGGAATGCTAGAAGTGCTGCAAAAAAAGATATAGCGGATGGCACGGCCCTTCCATACGTTCTTTACGTATGGAAGGGTGCGCCCAAATAAAATTATTAAACCTGCTCTATTTTTTTGAATTATTATTGTAACTACTATCTTTTTCGTTAAATTTATATAAGTGCTTTTAATTAAAAATGAATAAATTACATTTGCAAAATGATTGAAGACAAGCGTATTGACTTAAACAATTTACCTAAGCATATTGCTATTATTATGGATGGCAATGGAAGATGGGCTAAAAACAAAGGCGAACACAGGATTTTTGGGCATCAACATGGTGTTAAAAGTGTGAGAGAATGTACCGAAGCTGCGGCCGAGTTAGGCATAAAATATTTAACTTTATACGCCTTTAGCACCGAAAATTGGTCGAGACCAAAAGAAGAAGTGGATGCATTAATGGAATTATTGGTTCAAACCATTTTGGCTGAAACTCCCACCTTAAACAAAAACAATATACGTTTGAAGGCTATTGGTAACCTTAAATCTTTACCCGGCAAATGCTTCGAACAATTGCAGGAAGCTATGGCCGAAACCGAAAAGAACACAGGATTAACCTTAGTTTTAGCCCTTAGTTACAGCTCAAAATGGGAAATTGTTGATGCCGTTAAACAAATTGCTACTGAAGTGGCTAATGGCAAATTAAGTATACAAAATATTGATAATGATACTTTTAGCAATTTTCTTACAACTTTTGAGATACCCGACCCCGAGCTGTTAATTAGGACCAGTGGTGAACACCGCATCAGCAATTTTTTATTGTGGCAAATTGCTTATGCTGAATTATATTTTACAGAAACTTTGTGGCCAGATTTTAATCGTTTAGCATTTTTTGAAGCCATTGTTGATTACCAAACTCGCGAACGTAGGTTTGGAAAAACCAGCGAACAGCTTATTTCTTAATTTCTTATGCCCCTAACAAAAGTAGTGACTCCTTATACTAAATTCATTGTTGTTTTAAGTGTTCTTTTTTTTGCTTACCTAAATTTGCAGGCGCAAACCACTATTGGTGAGCAAGAAGTTGAATTAAACACTACTGTGCAAGTGGAATATGAGATTGGAGGTATTGTGGTTTATGGAACTGATTATTTAGATAAAAATGTAATCATTTTATCGAGCGGATTGGCTGTTGGTGATAAAATTTTTGTACCAGGTGAATCAATTACCAAAGCGATTAAAAGTTTGTGGGATTTAAATTTGTTTAGCGATATCTCAATAAGTGCTGAAAAAGTGACAGGAAAAACCATCTTTTTAAGTATTAATGTGGAAGAACGTCCTCGTTTAACCAAATTTAGTTTTAAAGGTGTAAAAAAAGGCGATGCTGACGATATTAGAGAAAAAATTAAACTCAACCGCGGTAAAATTGTTACCGATAACTTAATTGTGACTTCAAAAAATACCATTAAAGAATTTTATGTGGACAATGGTTATCTTGATGTGCAAGTAGATGTAACCCAAACAGTTGATACAAGCGCTCAAAATGGGGTAATTTTACTTTTTAAGGTGGATAAAAAGAAAAAGGTAAAAATTGAAAAAATTTATTTTGAAGGAAACAAAAACATGGTTGCAAGTAAACTGAAACGCACCATGAAAGAAACCAAGGAAAAGCATTGGTATAATATTTTTAAGGCATCTAAATACATTGAAGAAAATTATGAAAGCGATAAGGAAAAGATTATTGCTAAGTACAATGCCAAAGGATATAGGGATGCTCAAATTGAATTCGATACCGTTTACAATTCAAATCCTGGGCTTATTTCAATTAAAATTAAAATAAATGAAGGACCGAAATATTATTTTAGAAATATAAGTTGGGTAGGCAATAGCAAACATAGCACTGCTGAACTTAACGCTTTATTAGGAATAAAAAAGGGTGATATTTACAGCCAAGCTGTGCTGGATGCTCGATTGTATATGAGTCAAGACAGTCGTGATGTAACTTCATTGTATATGGATGATGGATATTTGTTTTTTCAAATACAACCTACTGAGGTGTTGGTTGAACATGACAGTATTGATATTGAAATGCGCATATATGAAGGAAAGCAAGCAACTATCAACAAAGTTACTGTTGTTGGAAATACCAAAACAAACGATAAAGTAATTCTCAGAGAAATTCGCACCAAGCCAGGTCAATTGTTTAGTCGTGCCGATATTATAAGAACACAAAGAGAATTGGCGCAATTGAGGTATTTTAATCCTGAGAAATTGGGGGTAAACCCTAAGCCCAATCCTGTAGATGGCACCGTAGATATTGAATATGTGGTTGAAGAACAAGCCAGTGACCAGTTAGAATTAAGTGGTGGATGGGGCGCCAACAGGTTAATAGGTACTTTAGGGGTTTCATTTAATAATTTTTCGGCCAAAAGCATGTTAAAACCTCATGCTTGGCGCCCTGTTCCAGCGGGCGATGGGCAAGCATTAAGCGTAAGAGCTCAAACTACAGGTAGATATTACTCATCATTAAGTGCTTCATTTACAGAGCCTTGGCTTGGTGGTAAAAAGCCAAACAGCTTTAGCACCACAATTTATCATAATCGTCAAAATCAAACTGGCTTAGCTTATAATGACCCTTTGCGTCAAACCCTATTTATTACTGGTATTTCGTTTGGATTAGGAAAAAGATTAAAAAAGCCAGATGATTATTTTACCTTGTTTCAGGAATTAAATATTGCTAACTATCAGTTAAGAAATTTTAGAGGAACATTTACCTTTAGTGACGGTCAAGCCCTTAATGCTAGTTATAAAATTGCTTTGAGCAGAAACTCAATCGATCAACCTATTTATCCAAGAACAGGTTCTCAAGTAACTACATCATTTCAATTTACGCCACCTTATAGTAAATTAAGAAATGACTCCTTAAATGCTTCAGATTATTACACAAGGGTTACTGATAACCTGCGATTGGTGGAATATTACAAATATAAATTTACCACCACATGGTATTTGCCGCTTGATAGAGCAAAGAAATTGGTATTAATGACCAAATTAGGATTTGCCTACTTAGGTGCTTACAATAAAAATATGGGCTTTAGTCCTTTTGAACGTTTTTATTTAGGTGGAAGTGGATTAACAGGTTTTGCCCTTGATGGTAGAGAAATTATTGCACTTAGAGGTTATGTTGATCAATCTGTTGGAAATACTTTTGGAACAGGCTCGGTGGTGATTAACAAATACTCTCTTGAATTAAGGTATCCATTAAGCTTAAATCCTAGCGCCACTATTTATGTGTTAGGATTTGCTGATGCTGGCAATGCTTGGGTAAATTATAAAAAATACAATCCATTTGATGTGGTAAGGGGAGCAGGTGCTGGGGTTCGGGTATTTTTACCCATGTTTGGATTACTTGGTTTAGATTATGGTTGGGGATTTGATAAAGTTGACAACAGAGCCAATAATGGCAATGGAAAAGGTCAGTTTCACTTTACTATTGGAGCAAATATTGGCGATTTATAACATTTCAATTTTAACGTTTTGGCACAACCTTTGAAATTAGGTAGTAAAATCTTCCACAACTAAATTCTTAGATTAAAGATGATTTTATTATTTTCGCCCGCTCAATTAAAAAAACGGGATTAATGTTTAACATAAATCTTTGAAAAAATGAAAAAACTAATTATTGCATCAGGAATTATTTTATTTACTGTTATTTCAGCTTCAGCACAAAAATACGCTTATGTTGATTCAGATTACATTTTAAGTAATATTCCAGAATACAAAAGCGCTCAACAACAAATAGATAATTTGAGTGTGCAATGGCAAAAAGAAATTGAAGTAAAATATAGTGAAATTGATAAATTATACAAAGCATTTCAAGCGGAGCAAATTTTGCTTACCGATGACATGAAAAAAAAGAGAGAAACCGAAATTATCGCTAAAGAAAAAGAAGTAAAAGAATTACAAAAATCTAAGTTTGGTGTTGATGGTGAGCTTTTTAAGAAAAGACAAGATTTAGTAAAACCAATTCAAGACAAAGTGTATAATGCCATTAAAGCTTTAGCAGAAAAAAGCACTTACGCTGTTGTCTTTGATAAAGCAAGTGGTACAACTATGTTATACACTAATCCCAAATACGATAAAAGTGACCTTATTCTTTCTAACTTAGGTTATAAGAAAGGTGGTTCTGCCCCGAGTAAATAATAATTATAAAAATCAATTAATAAATTAACTAATGAAGAAACTGTTTCTTTTACTTACTGTAGCTGCTTTTTCCTTTAACGGAACTGCCATGGCTCAAAAAATTGCACATATTAATTTAAACGATTTATTATTGTTGATGCCAGAGCGCAAAAAAGCTGAAACTGACATACAAGATTATGCTAAAACATTGGATGGTCAAATGCGCACAATGAATGCTGAGTATGAAAGTAAGGTGCAAGAATATACTTCAAAAGAAAGTATTATGACCGAACCAGTTAAGGCAGATAAACAAAAAGAAATAGCTGATTTAGAAGAAAGAATTCGTAATTTTCAAACTACTGCTCAAGAATCTTTGCAAAAGAAACAAAATGAATTACTTGAGCCTATGCTTACAAAAGCTAAGAAAAGTGTGGAGGAAGTAGCTAAAGAAAATAGCTATAAATATGTGATTGATAGCAGTCAAGGTATGTTATTGTACGCAGAACCATCAGATGATATTATGCCTTTAGTTAAAAAGAAAATGGGCTTGAACGCAACCCCTGAAGCACCTAAGAAATAATACCAATGCATTTATTTTTTAGTTGGACTAAAAAATAAATATGCCATGGTTTATGCCCATACCACTTGAAATTATACCAATGAGATTTATAAATTATGACTATAATTTACAAATCATACATTGGTTTATGCCGATAGGAAAGAAGTTTAGCACGAATGTAGTGAAGCAAATTTGCGCTATTATACAAAAGTGAAATGGTCTAAAGACCATTTCAAACTGAGGTAAATGCCGATGATTATTTGTTTGACCAAATAAATTTGGTCTATTACAAATATCATATCGGCATTACTTATTTCACATCGCTATTAGTAAAATAAGGCTAGGTAGTCGTCCCTCAAAAAGTCCAATTCCTATAGGCCTATTGGATTTCCTAAATAAT
>DAORKI010000169.1:0-5575 GCA_035439485.1 Bacteroidia bacterium | reverse complement strand
CCTTATGATGAAGACGGAATAATGCATGTGGATATGAAATATAATTTAACCTAAAAAAATATGAAACGTTTTGTTTTTACTTCAATAGTGCTTTTTACTTTTAGTCAAATTTCAAAAGGTCAAAGTTTCATTGATTCTTGTTTTGCATCAGTGCAGCCATCAACTAATTTTGTAAACAGTTCAAGTGTTGCAAATATGAGTAGCATTCAAGCTGATATGCTAGAATGGAATGGGAGTGCTTGGATTGGTGGTTGGCCTAATGCTGGTGTAACCATACCTCCTCCAACTAATCAAATTGGATGTAAGGCTGTTTTTTTAGGTAGCGCCACCAGTTGGACAACAGGTGGTGAAGGTTTTGGTGTAAAAATAAATACGCCTTTGGTAGCAGGTCAAACTTATTCGTTCGATTTCACTTACATTAGTCATGGCAATGGCAGCAACGGAAGTTTCAGTCCAGCTTTCCATACTAACTCAATACCTTCTCTTGTAGGTTACTTTGTTGGAAACCTTCCTCCAGTTGGCGGTACTTGGACTACAAATACATACACTTTTACAGCCACTGTTGATCAAATTGGCCATGAATGGCTCATACTTACAACAGCTCCTAATGGTAGTACAGGCCTTGTTAATTCATTTTGCAGCTCATGTAATAATATAGCAATTCCATGCAATATTAATCTAGGAAGTGACCAAATACTTTGCGATGGTGATAGTTTAATTTTAGATGTCCCTATCAGTAACGCAACATTTCTTTGGCAAGATGGTTCAACCGACTCCACTTTCACGGTTAGCCAAGCAGGAAGTTACTTTGTAACAGCCACATATAACAATTGCATTGTGTCAGACACTGTCAATGTTAGCTTTAATCCATCTCCAATGGTTAATCTTGGAAATGATACCACATTATGTAACTTCAACAATTTTCTTTTAGATGCTGCAACTCCAAGCGCAACTTACCTTTGGCAAAACAATTCTACTAGCCCTATTTTTACTGTTACTCAACCTGGAACATACTGGGTTACCGTAACTGCAAGTAACAATTGTGCAAGTAGTGATACAATAAATATTAATAGCAGTATTTTATTTAGTAATATAGGTAATGACACTACACTTTGTACAGGTCAAAATTTACTCTTAGATGCGAGTATAGCTAATGCCACATACAGCTGGCATGACAATTCAACCAACCCAACTTTTTTAGTGAGCCAAGCAGGGACTTATTGGGTAACTACTAATCAAAACAATTGTAGTATTACAGATAGCATTGTGGTGAATTATAATTCAATTCCTACAATAAATTTAGGCAACGATACATCTTTATGCAATGTGCCCTCTTATATTTTAAATGCAACCGCAAATAACGCCACTTATGTTTGGCAAGATAATTCATCAAATCCTACACTTAATGCCACGCAAACTGGTGAGTATTGGGTTGTTGTTTCTTCAAATAACTGTGTAAACACCGATACCATTTACTTAACTTTTACTTCAATAAGCCCAATTAATTTAGGTAATGATACTTCCTTTTGTACTTTAAATAATTTTATTTTAGACGCTACAACAACAAATGCATCATACATTTGGCAGGATAACTCTGTAAATGCAACCTATAATGTAACACAAGCAGGTACTTATTGGGCAATTGCTACAATCAATGGTTGTAGTTCATCTGATACCATAGTTATAAATAGCTATAGTTTGCCCGATCAAGCTCTAGGTAATGATACCACATTATGTGAAGGAGATCAATTACTTTTAAATGCAACAATATCAAATGCTACATATTTATGGCAAGACAATTCAACTTTAGCTACCTTTACAGTCACTGAATCTGGCACCTATTGGGTTAGTACAAATCTTTATAATTGTTTATCATCAGATACCATCTTGATTGAATATAGTGATTGCAATATCACACTAGAAATGCCTAATATTTTTACACCTAATAACGATGGTACAAACAATCACTTTATGCCAATAAAAATAAATGGTATTAAAAATGCTGAACTAAAAATATACAGCCGTTGGGGAATTTTAATATTTGAGACGTCTGATTTAAATGTTGGATGGGATGGTAGCAATAATGGAAAACCAAGTAATACCGGCACCTACTTTTACACTATTGATTATACAACTGTAAATGATGAATCAAAAGAGTTATCAGGCTTTGTTACTTTAATGAAATAATGATAATATAATAATCAGCATGTAAGTTTAAAATTATTCCTATTCAATTAACCTTTCTATGAGATTTTTGAATAGTACTTTTTTGAAAGTTAGAAATAGCATGCATTTTGACTCTAACTATAACCTTACGCCAATCATGAGTATGTCATCTACCTGCTCCGCATCTCCTTTCCAGTCCATAACTAGCTTTTTCACTAAATCCTTTTGCTGATTCATTGGCAATGGTTGCATGTTCATGAGTTCAGTTTGTAAACGTTTTACCATAAATTTTTTATTTGAGCTACCACCAAATTGATCGGCATAACCATCACTAAAAATATAAAAAGTATCGTCTTTTTTCAATTGGATATTGGTGGAGTTAAAGCTTCTTGTTGCTTCTAACTGGTAACCTCCAATTGGAAATTTGTTTGGTTTAATATCAACAAATTCAAAATTATTTTGATTATTTCTGAAAATATAAAGTGCCCTATTTGCACCAGCATACTGTAATTGAAGTGTATCCAAATCTACACGACATAGTGCTATGTCCATTCCGTCATTGGTTGTATTTTGGGCAATATCTTGTTTTAGAGCAGCGCGAACTTCTATATGTAATTGATTTAAAATTAAATCGGTTTCATAAATTTGTTTCTCATTTAAAATTTCATTCAATAAGGTGTTCCCAATCATGCTCATAAATGCGCCAGGCACCCCATGTCCAGTGCAATCAGCAGCAGCAATATAGACCCAATTTCGTTCAATTTTTTTAGGTTGGTAAAACCAATAAAAATCGCCACTTACAATATCACGTGGTTGAAAAAAAATAAATGCTTGGGGAAACACCTTGCTAAAATCGGCAGGTAAAGGCAAAATAGCTTGTTGAATTTTTTGTGCATAATTAATGCTATCAGTTATATCTTTATTTTTAATTTCAACAATTTTCTTTTGTTTTTCAACCTCTTCTTTTTCTGCTACCACCTCTGCTGTTCTATTGATAACAATTGCTTCCAATTTTTCTTTGGCACGTTTTAATCTTCTTACACTTATTTGAGTAATTAAATACACCAAAACAATGGCTCCAATAGCATAGCTAAAAAACGCCCAACCTGTGCGATACCATGGAGGTAAAATGGTAAAAGTGTAAGTATCCTCCTCCCCTTCTTTTCCATATACATTTTTTGATTTGATATGAAATGTATAAGTGCCTTCATTTAAGTTGGTATAACTTTTCTTTGATTCAAATGTCCATTCACTCCAATTATCATCAAAGCCTTCAAGATAATGGCTATACAAATTTTCTTTTT
The DNA here is from genome assembly GCA_035439485.1 of Bacteroidia bacterium. Classification (GTDB taxonomy): domain Bacteria; phylum Bacteroidota; class Bacteroidia; order UBA4408; family UBA4408; genus CAIKXD01. The sequence continues at coordinate 2,105 of DAORKI010000169.1, read as the reverse complement.
CATTGTCAAAGCTCAATGCGGCAAATTCAAAATTGATATTATTATTTTTGTATTTTAATTCGGGAATTGTTGATTCAGGTTGCTTAGTAAGTTTTTCTCCATTTGCATTAAAACCCCAGTAACCTGCAAATAATGTATCATTATTGCCATAAACAGTTCTAATTTTAGATGTAAAACTCAGACTATCTCCCGATTTTTTTGCACTATCAAACCTAAACAATCCATCAGGGCCACCAAACCAAGTGATACGCTCATTCTCCGGAAAAATACTTTGATATGCATCGAATTCACTCATTCTTCGTAATGGAAAATTGGCACGATGTGTTTTATAATCATACAAAATAAATTCGTGCTTTTTTTCATTCGTTTTAAATAACCAAACTTGATGCTGATAGCCTTCAATTATTTGATAAATCTGATCCTTTTCATTGAATAAATTATTGGCAAAATTTGAAGCAACAACAAATTTATTATAGGCCTTGTTATACTGAAAAATCCCTTTATGTGTCCCAAAATACAGGTTGCCTCCAACCATAAATGGTAAATTATGACTCATATGGGGCAATCCTTTACTTGTATCAAAATATGCTATACTTGCATTGTTTTTTAATGGATTGGATATTCTATAAACTCCATTATGTTGGGTACCAATCCAAATTACAGAATCGTTTTCTTCAGCAATTTTTCTTATTTCTGGAATACCTTTATTGAATTCTTTATTCAAACTATTTTCTTCATAATTGAAAATACACAATCCAGTATTTGTGCCAATATATAAGATGTTTTTATGAAATTTACTTTTAGTTATTTCATGTCCATTTAAGTCATTAACTTTGATGAGTTGCCTACTTTTATTGATTTGAAATGTACCAACTTCACTAACCATAAATAGACTTACATCTTCATTATGATGAACTGCGATAATATCTCTTACATCATTATTTAAATTGCCAAAAAGTTGAAGCTGTTTATCATATATTTCATACAGGCCTTTGGTTGTTCCACAGTAAATTGTTTCATCTTTTACAGCTACTGAATTTACAATTCCTTCCAAACCATCATCTTCGTTTAAATAGGTGAATCTACCATTAATTTCAACCCTTGCAATGCCAACATCAAGCGCTAACCACAATCCTCCTTGTTTATCTTCAAAGCACGATTTAATATTATCACATTTCAAACCATTAGATTTATTAATTGTTTGAACAAGATTACCATTTTCACTTAAAACATAAAATCCATTGAGTAGTGTTCCAATCCCAATATAACCATTACTCAAACGCGTAGCACAATAAATTTCTCCTGAAATTAATAAATTATCTAGCTCTGTTTTCCAAGGTTCAATGGTAATATTATTATCTGTTTTAAAACTTACTTTTAATATTCCTTTTTCGCGAGTGGCCAGTAATGCGTAATCTTTATAATTAACCCATCCATAAATTCTTGTATTAGCAAAAAAATCGCCTCCTTGCAACAATTCAACACGATTGTTCACGAGCCTTTTGAGTCCTATTTCTCTATCAATAATGTAAAAATCGTCTTCATGTTGGTAACCAAGGTGAAAATAATTTTCAGCTTCAATTACACTAATTTTTTCATTTTCATAAACAAAAATGTAATCAAATGTTTGAAAAATTACTTTGTTTTCATAGCAATAGGTTTTCCAAACATCGCCAAATACCTTGAGCGAATCGGGCAACAAGTGAACCAAACTTTTGCCAGTCATATTACCTTTGGCGTCAGCTACAAGATATCCAAATTCATCTTGAGCACCATAGTAAATTCTATCTTTCTTATCCTTTCCTAAGCTTCTTACAATAGAATTATTTAAACGGATATATTGCCATTTTTCAGCATCATAAACTAATAGCCCTATTGTATTTCCAACAAAAATTTCACCTTCACTATTTTGAATCACCGACCAATTTTGGGCATGGGCATTATATTCAATTGGGGTGTAGGTTTTTATAAAACTTTTACCCTGCCCTATTGATGTAAAAGGTAGTATTATTAAGCAGAATAATAATTTTAAACTCAATTTCATATTTGCAAACTTAATATTTAATGAAATTAAAGCAAAGTTATTTGTTTGCTCCTTTAATGAA
>DAORKI010000168.1:0-5717 GCA_035439485.1 Bacteroidia bacterium | reverse complement strand
TTTCATCATTAATGGCTAAATCTTTTTCAATATACGTGTTCGTAGTAGGCAAAAAAGCTTCAGGCTGATAATAATCATAGTAAGATACAAAATACTCGACCTTGTTATTTGGAAAAAACTGCTTAAACTCACCGTAAAGCTGGGCAGCCAGGGTTTTATTATGACTTAAAATGAGGGCAGGTTTTTGCACTTGCTCAATCACGTTGGCTACTGTAAATGTTTTTCCAGAGCCTGTTACACCAAGTAAAGTTTGAAACTGGCTTCCAGCTAAAAGTCCTTCACTTAATTGTTTGATGGCTTCAGGCTGATCTCCAGTGGGTTTATAGTCTGATACGATTTGAAATTTCACTCAGCAAAGTTATGATTTTTTATCTAAATTTATTTCTAAACGAAGCATATTGCGCAATTAAAAAACATTTTAATAATCTATGGTTAATAAGTCATCTGAATAAATAGGTATTCTATTTGTGAATTAATTTCTCGATTGCTACTTTGGGGCTATTAAATATTAGCCATTTTTGAAAAGAATAAAAAAGGAAATAGACCGTTACGATACACTAAGAAAAGTGATTTACTTTTTTCCTGTACAGCTCTTTTTGGTTCATCTAAAAAAGAATCAAATGATGTTGGTGTATTGGCTCATTTTATTTGGCTTTATATTACAAAAAATAGCGCCAAAATATGGTATTCCTTATTTGTTCTTAAATCCTGAATATCTTAATAATGTGAGCTTTTGGTCCTATATGATTATGGGTTTTGGAGTGGGCGGATTTATTATGGCCTTCAATATTTCGAGCTATATTATGAATGCATTTCGATTCCCTTTTTTAGCTACCACTTCAAATCCATTTTTAAAATATTGCTTAAACAATTTTATTCTACCTACAAGCTTTATTGTAGTGTATTGTGTTCAAATTTATTTCTTTCAAATTAAAAATCAGTTCCTCTCAGCCAGTGAAACACTTATTGAAATTGGAGGATTTATCATTGGTGTTTTCCTATTTTTATTCTTATCCATAAGCTATTTTTTTAAAACAAATAAAGATTTGTTTAAAATGTTTGGTGTTAAAATAGAAGAAGGAGATGAGTTAAAGGTAAAGTTCCGCACTAGTAGAATAACTTTAAAGAAAAATATGGATTGGCATGCCATTGATAAAAGTCAACGAGATTGGCATGTCGAAACCTACTTAAGTAGTCTTACGAGAATTAGAAAAGCCCGCGATTTCCATCATTATGATAAAGAAATGTTGTTGAATGTTTTTCGTCAAAATCAAACAAACGCAGCTATTTTTGAACTTTTTGTAGTACTTAGCTTATTGGTATTAGGATTTTTTAGAGATAATCCATATTTTGAAATTCCTGCCGGAGCAAGTGTTTTGCTGCTTTTCACTATGTATTTAATGCTCAACAGTGCAGTGTATAATTGGTTGCGAGGATGGAGTACAACAGTTTTCTTTATTATTTTAATCATCATCAATTCCATTTTTGCTTGGCGAATTTTTAATGTTTCAACTGGTGCTTATGGCTTAAATTACAAAACCGAAAAGGTGCGTTACATTAGGCAAACTTTGCAAAAATTCGATAATGATAAAAAGGCGCTTGATGCAGATATGCAATCCACCATTGAAATTTTAAACAATTGGCGAGTAAAAAATGCGGCACAAAGTATAGTGCAACAAAAGAAACCCAAATTAATTTTGATTAATGCCAGTGGTGGTGGCTTACGAAGTGCATTATGGACTTTTTACTCTTTGCAATATGCCGATAGTTTGCTGAATGGTGAATTGCTAAAGCATACTGAACTTATTACTGGAGCTTCAGGTGGTATGTACGGTGCAGCATACCTGCGTGAACTGATGTTGCGGAAATATGATCATAAAATAAGAACCATCAATCGACAAAGTTATATCGATAACATTGCTAAAGATGTGCTTAACCCTGTTGTTTTTGCCATGACTGTGAATGATTTGTTTTTGCGTTTAGAAGATGTGTATGTGGGAGGTAAAAAATATAAAAAAGACAGGGCCTATGCGCTCGAAGCTAAGATCAATCAAAACACCAATTATATCTTAGACAAAAAACTCATGGACTATGCTTTACCTGAAAAGGAAGCTAAAATACCAATGATGATTTTTACACCTTCTATCATTAACGATGGCAAAAAAATGTTTGTCAGTAGTCAGTCTATTTCATACATGGTGCAAAATAATGCAACGCCTAATATCAATAAACATAATTTGTCTGAAGGAATTGAATTTCGTAAGTTTTTTAAAAATCAAGATGCCGACAGTTTATTATTTACCAGTGCTATTCGCATGAGTGCAACTTTTCCTTATGTTTCTCCTGTGGTGAGTTTACCAAGTAATCCAGTTATCGATGTGGTTGATGCTGGAGGTCGCGATAATTATGGGGTTGAAACATCACTAAAATTCTTATATACTTTCCGAAATTGGATCAGCACAAATACCAGCGGTGTTATTCTACTTCAAATTCGCGACCGCAGAAAACAAAAGGCCGATGAGGTGAATACAAATCCTACATTAATTCAAAGTATTTCAGCTCCTGCCCAAAGTTTGTATGATAATTTATTTTCAGTGCAGGATTTAAATCAAAATTCATTACTTAATTATGCTGGTTTGTGGTTTGATGGAAAAATTGATGTGGTTGATTTCGAATTAAGAAATGAAAAGCCCGATAAAATATCCTTAAGTTGGCATCTCACTAAAAAAGAAAAGAAAAAAGTGATGGAAAGTATTCATTTGCCCGAAAATCAACTCGCATTTAAACGGTTAAAAGTACTACTTCAAGAATAAAATATTTAGTCTAATAAACCCTCTTGATCTTTCACACTTTCATAATAAGTATCTGCTTTTAAATTTTTTCCTGCGGCTGCTGCAACAGCTAGTCTATCACAACACTCATTTTCTGGTATTTCTGCATGCCCTTTTATCCATACAAATTTAACCTTATGTTGCCGATAAACTTGTAAAAATCTTTTCCATAAATCAGGATTTTTTTTCTTGGCAAATCCTTTTTTTTCCCATCCAAATACCCAAGCTTTTTCAACTGAATCAACCACATATTTGGAGTCAGAATAAATAGTAATTTCTACGCCTGGTTTCTTGATAGCTTCCAATCCAATGATTACCGCTAATAACTCCATTCTATTATTGGTGGTCAATCTAAATCCATCACTCAATTCCTTTCTATGATGGCTACTTAATAATACTACGCCATAGCCACCTGGACCTGGATTGCCAGTTGCAGCACCATCTGTATATATGATAACCTGACTCAACTTTTATGCTTTAAATAATAACGTCAATACCTGCATTGGTTCTAAATAATTTTACTGCCATAGCCAGCAAAATAACACCAAATACTTTTCTCACAACATCAATACCCCCTGGACCTAATATTTTTTCTAAACGTTGTGTATTTTTTAAAACAATATACACCAATGCCACATTTAAAAAAATGGCTATGATAATACTTTCAAGTGCATACTCTGCTTTCAATGAAAGCAGGGTGGTCATAGTACCTGCTCCTGCAATTAATGGAAATGCAATGGGAACTATGGAAGCTGTTTTAGCTTGGCTATCCTTATATATTTGAATGCCTGTAATCATTTCTAAGGCAATAAAAAACAATATAAAGGAGCCTGCAATAGCAAAGGAACCAACATCAATACCTATAATGTCTAATATTGAATTTCCAACAAATAAAAATATTATCATCAGCAAAAATGAAACTAATGTTGCCTTTTCTGAATGAATATGACCCACTTTTCTTCTCACCTCAATTACAACAGGAATAGAACCTATAATGTCTATCACCGCAAACAAAATCATGGTTACAGTTAATATTTCTTTGATATTAAATTGCATTAAATAATTATCTTTTAAATTTGCTGCAAAGTAAACACTTCTATTTGGTTTATTCCTTATTATTTCATTAACTTTAATTAACTACATTCACATAACTAAACACTGCTATTTATGCGTTAACATTGTAAATAAATATAAAACTATGGACAGCATTAAAATTCTTTGGGCCGATGACGAAATTGATTTACTTAAACCTCATGTGCTTTTTCTAGAAGAAAAAGGCTACAAAGTGAGCACTGCCAATAGTGGAAATGATGCCCTTGATTTACTTCAAAAAAGTAATTACGATTTAATATTTTTAGATGAAAATATGCCTGGCCTCAGTGGTTTAGAAACTTTGGCAAAAATAAAAAATGTGTATGCAGATATTCCTGTAGTGATGGTAACCAAAAGCGAGGAAGAAAGCATAATGGAAGATGCTATTGGCGCAAAAATAGCCGACTATTTGATAAAACCAGTTAACCCTAAACAATTATTACTTTCCATTAAAAAGAATTTAGACAATAAACGCCTTATTAGCGAAAAAACAAACTCGGCTTATCAGCAAGATTTCAGAAATATTAGTATGCAATTAGGCGATAATTTAAATTTTAATGAATGGACTGAGGTACATCGCAAACTCGTGTATTGGGAGTTGGAACTTGAAAAACTAAGAGATAATGGTATGGTAGAGGTATTGAATATGCAAAAAAGAGAAGCCAATGCGCAGTTTTGTAAGTTTATCGAAAAAAATTATTTGTCATGGGTAAATGGCACTGCAAAAGATATTCCAGTGCAATCTCATACACTTTTCAGCAAAAAAATTGCACCTTATTTATTAGAAGAGGGCCCAATTTTTTTAATTGTAATTGATAATTTAAGATATGATCAATGGAAGGCAATACAGCCTTTGGTGAATGAATATTTTAAAACTGATTCAGAAGAATTATTTTATAGTATTTTACCAACTGCCACTCAATATGCACGAAATGCATTGTTTGCAGGTTTAATGCCCTCGCAAATCGAAAAATTATACCCTAAACTTTGGGTGAATGATGATGAAGAAGGTGGAAAAAATTTGCATGAAGAAGAACTTTTATCCGAACAATTAAAACGCAACGGAAAAAATATTAAATTTTCATATACCAAAGTAACAAACATCAATGCCGGTAAAAAATTACCCGATAGTGTAAACAACATGATGAACAATAAATTAAATGTGATTGTTTACAATTTTGTGGATATGCTTAGCCATGCTCGAACCGAAATGGACATGATTCGTGAATTGGCCGATGAAGAACCTGCCTACCGTTCGCTTACCGTATCTTGGTTTGAACACTCTCCTTTATTCGAGGCTATGAAAATGATGGCCGATAAAAAGGCTAAGGTAATTATTACTACCGACCATGGAACGGTGCATGTAAAAGAACCTTCAAAAATTATTGGCGATAGAAATGTAAATTCTAATCTGCGATACAAAGCAGGTAAAAGTTTAGATTATAATAAAAAAGATGTGTTTGAAATTAAGAATCCTGCTGAGGCCTTCCTGCCAAAAACAAATGTAAGTACTGCCTATGTTTTTGCTAAAGAAGACAAGTATTTTGTGTATCCAAATAATTACGCACAATTTGTAAATTATTATAAAAATACTTTCCAACATGGTGGAATTAGCATGGAGGAAATTTTAATTCCTTTTGCTGTGCTTTCACCTAAGTAATACCAATGGCATTTATTTTATAATCCAACTAATACCATTACTTATTATAAATTAGTCCATGAGTTTATGGTATAAAAGATAATTAGTCGTCCCTCAAAAAGTCATTTTTAAACGGGAGAGATGTTGGCCTTGTG
>DAORKI010000167.1:0-5749 GCA_035439485.1 Bacteroidia bacterium | reverse complement strand
TAAAAGCTGAGGCTGAAGCCAAAGCTAAGGCTGATGCAGATGCAAAAGCAGCTGCAGAGTTAGCCAAAAAGAAAGCTGAATTTGAAAAGTTCATAAAGGCTGGTGATGATAAACTAGCAGCTAAAAAATATGATGATGCTGTTTCTGCATACAACAATGCACTTTCTACCAAATATGATGATGGCGCAGCAAACTTAAAAATTGCTAATGCCCAAAAGGCAAAAACTGATGAAGAAGCTAGAATAAAGGCTGAAGCAGATGCGAAAGCTAGTTTAGAAGCGCTCAAAAAAGCAAAAGCCGAGGCAGATGCAAAAGCCAAAATTGAAGCTGAAGAAAGAGCGAGAGAAGAGGCAGAAGCAAGAGCTGCAAGAGAGGCTCGTGAAAAAATATTAGCCGAAGTGGAAGCTGCAAAGAAACTCAAAGATGACGCAATGAAAAAAGCGGCTGAAGAGGCTCGTTTGAAAGCAGAAGCAGATGCTAAAAAACAAGCTGACGCAGAGGCCGCAAAAAAAGCCAAAGAAGAACAATTGGCAAAAATGTTAGCAGAAGCAGAAGCTGCTAAAGCAAAGCAAAAACCAAAGGAAGAACCTAAAACAAAAACAGGAGGCAGTATTCAAAAAACTGAACCTGGAAAAGGACTTACCGAAGAACAAAAAGCTCAAAAAGAAGCCGATGAAGCAGAGGCAAAAGCGAAAGCAGATTTAGCTAAAAAAATGACCGAAGCAGAAAGAGAATTGTTTCTCTCAGAATTGGCTAAAAAATATCCAGAAGGAGTAACAGTTGAAGATCAAGTTTTTGGCAAAATGAAAATTACAAGGGTTATTGTTGTTAAAAACAAAAAGGCACATGAATATAAGAAAATTGTTTTTACTTACGGTACGTACTTCAAAAAAGATGGTAATGATATTCCTAAGGTAATTTATGATGCTGAAACAAGAAAGTAGTTTTACAGTTCCAAATATAGAAGTCCCAGTATTTCACTGGGATTTCTTTTAGTTTATAGATTAAACTAAGTTTAATCCAAGTTCATTGACATGAGATATTGAGTTACCGTGCTAAGTATTAGTAATGAGAGTCTTTTGAGCATATTTTTTTGATACATCATACCAATGTGTGAATTACTTTAAATATCAAATTCCAAGCTTATAATGCTGGTTTGATATCTTTATAATCAATAGAATTTCGATTTTAAAATAAGCAAGAGTCTGGATGCTTTTGGTATTATTAACAATTGCTTTTTAATTAATGTCGTTGCATATCTTAATTTAAGAATGATTTAAAATTACTTTTGTACTATTCAGTATGGAAAAGTTAAACACAAATACATTTGTTTTAAAATTACTCTTAATTTTCATTATCATTTGTGCGGCAACTAATCCATATCGCGCTGGAAGAAAGGTACGAGTAGTTGTACTTAATGCAGGACACGGTGGAAATGACCCAGGTTGCCATGGTCTTAAGCATCTTGAAAAGGAGGTTGCACTTTCAATTACCTTAAAGGTAGGAAAATACATTGAAGAAAATTTAAAAGATGTAAAGGTGGTGTATACGCGTAAAACCGATGTTTTTGTTCCACTTAATGAAATTGCTTCTCATGCTAATAAAAATAATGCCGACTTATTTGTTTGTATTCATTGTAATGCAGCTGTAAATAAACAAGTTTTTGGTTCTGAAACATATGTGATGGGACTTCATAAAACAAAAGGTAATCTTGATGTAGCAAAACGAGAAAATGCTGCTATATTATTTGAAGAAGATTATAAGAAAAAATATGAAGGATTTGACCCAAATAGCGATGAGGCTAATATTATTTTTAATATGTATCAAAATGCCTTTCTTGAGCAAAGTTTAAGTTATGCTTCAAAAGTTCAAAATGAGTTTAAAAAGAATAAAAATCTCACCGACAAAGGGGTGAAACAAGCTGGTTTTTTGGTTTTATGGAAAACTTCTATGCCAAGTGTGCTTATAGAAACTGGTTTTCTAACACATGCAGAAGAAGAAAAATATTTAGGTTCACAAAAAGGTCAAGACCAAATTGCTTTTGCAATTTATAAAGCGTTTAAAAATTATAAAGCCGAGGTCGAAGGCTATGATGCCGGCCCTGAAAATGAAATTAGACCACGCATATCAGAAGAGCAAATCGAGCAAATTGAAGAGCAAATTCATATACCAACTAAAGATACCATTAAAACTGTCAGCCCAGTTGCCGAAAAAAATGTAGTCTTTAAAATACAAATAGCCAACTCATCAAAAAAAATACCTTTAAACTCCTCAAAATTTGAGAAAGTTAAATTCGTAGAAGAACTTGAAGAAGACAAATCCTTTAAATATTTAACAGGTAATTATAAAACAATGAATGAAGCTTTTGATGAACAAAGAAGATTAAGAAAGGAAGGTTTCAATGATGCATTTACCGTTGCTTTTATTGATGGCAAAAAATCTACAATAAAAGAAGCAAAGGATATACTTGAAAAAAATAAATAAGGCTTACCTGCTCATAATAATAAATTTGATTGCTTTCATTTTCTAATGTTTAAACAAATTAATTACTTTTGGAGTTCAAAATAATACCACATATATCGTTTAAATAAATTATTGTGACAATAAAAAAAGAAGTAAAAATAGGTGGAATAGTTGTTATAGCAGTGTTCCTTTTTATATACGGATTAAATTTTTTAAAAGGCAAAAACATATTCACAGCCCGTACCCATTATTATGTAGTTTACAAAAACGTAGGTGGTTTAACTGAATCAAACCCTGTTTACTTTAATGGATTTGTGGTTGGAAAAGTGAACAAAATATTTTTTGCACCTGATATGAAAGGAGGGATAGTTGTGGATTTTGTACTTCGTGAAAATGACCTTAAAATACCTAAAAATTCAACTGCGCGAATTTTTAGTGATGGACTTTTAGGTACAAAAGCAATTGGACTAGATTTTGGCACTTCAACAGAATATGCTGAAAGTGGGGACACTTTACTTCCTAATTTAGAAAACAGCTTAACAGCTCAAATGAGCGAACAGCTGATGCCCGTAAAAGACAAAGCAGAAAGTTTAATTGTTAGAGCTGACTCACTCATGGCGGTTATTACCAAATTATTTTCTCCAGGTGTTAATGATAATCTTCGTCATAGTATTGAAAATGTAAACGCCATAACCCTAAATGTTAATGGTATGGTGGCCGAACAAAGAAAAAGATTAGATGCCATTACAGCAAATATTGAATCTATCTCCAAGAATCTTAAAGATAATAATGAAAATTTGACCAAAATTATGGCCAATTTTAAAAATATTAGTGATTCTATCGCCAAGGCAAACCTTGCTCAAACACTCAATAATGCGAATTTAGCAGTGAAACAAACTGCCGAAATAATGGAGAAAATAAATAGTGGAAAAGGCTCACTTGGTATGTTAGTAAATAATGACTCATTATATAAACACCTCGACAATGCATCTCGAGATTTAGACCGTTTACTTGTTGATTTAAAGGAGCACCCAAAAAGATACGTGCATATTTCTGTGTTTGGAAAAAGCGATAAACCTTCAAAAAAGAAAAAGTAATTTCTCTAAAATATAAAACTATTGGCCTATGATAGCTAGTATTATTTTTATTATCCTGCTTGCTTCTGGTAGCTTTTTGTTTTACAAAAATGTGACCAAAATTAGGCGTAATATTCTGCTTGGAAAAGAAATAAATCGAAATGACCAAAGCAATGAAAGGTGGAAATTAATGGCACTTGTTGCAATTGGCCAAAGTAAAATGGTGGTGCGCCCTGTTGCAGGCATCATGCATATATTGGTCTATGTTGGCTTTGTTATTATTAATATCGAAGTCCTTGAAATAATAATTGATGGTATTTTTGGAACGCATCGTGTACTGAGCTTTACTGGCAGTTTATATGACATTTTAATTGGATCTTTTGAATTTCTTGGGTTAGGGGTAATATTGGGTTGTGTTGTTTTCTTTATTCGAAGGAACATCATCAAACTTAAGCGATTTATGAATAAAGAATTAGATGGTTGGCCGCGTTCCGATGCCAATTATATATTAATTACAGAGGTGCTTTTAATGAGTGCATTCTTAGTGATGAATTGTGCTGATTTTATTTTGCAGAGTAGGGGATATGAACATTATACTGTTGCAGGTAGCTTTCCAATTAGCAGTTTAATAAGTCCATGTTTTGTAGATATGAGTTCACACGCTTTAGTAATACTAGAAAGAGTTTGCTGGTGGTTTCATATTATAGGAATCATGGCCTTCCTAAATTACTTGCCATATTCCAAACATTTTCATATTTTACTTGCCTTTCCAGCGGTTTATTTTTCAAATCTTAAACCAAAAGGTGCTTTCAACAATTTAACCTCAGTTACAAATGAAGTAAAATTGATGTTAGACCCAAATGCCCCTGTACCAACACCACCTGAAACACCATTGAAATTTGGCGCTAAGGACGTTTTAGACCTAAACTGGAAACAATTGATGGATGCATACACTTGCACCGAATGTGGTAGATGTACTTCTAATTGTCCGGCTAATCAAACAGGGAAATTACTTTCTCCACGCAAAATATTAATGGACACAAGAGATAGATTAACCGAAGTGGGTAAAAATATTGATGTTAATGGATCTTTTGTTGATGATGGAAAATCTCTCCTAGGAAATTATATCAGTGAAGAAGAACTCTGGGCCTGTAATACTTGCAATGCTTGTACCGAATCTTGTCCCGTAAATCTTGATCCATTATCGATTATCATGGATTTAAGACAATACTTGGTAATGGAACAAAGTAACGCACCTGCTGCCTTAAACGGCATGTTCACCAACATTGAAAATAATGGAGCCCCTTGGCAGTTTTCACCTGCCGATAGATTAAATTGGGCAAACGAAGATTAATTTATTAATTTAGAAAAAAAAATAATGAGCCAATTGAATGTTCCTACCATGGCCGATTATATGGCTAAAGGCGAAACTCCAGAAATTCTTTTTTGGGTAGGCTGTGCTGGCAGTTTTGATGACCGAGCCAAAAAAATTACCAAGGCCATTGTGAAAATACTAAACCATGTAAACATCAAATTTGCTGTCTTAGGTGTTGAAGAAACTTGCACTGGTGATCCGGCAAAAAGAGCTGGAAACGAATTTCTTTTTCAAATGCAAGCCATACAGAACATTCAGGTATTAAACGGTTATGAAGTTAAGAAAATAGTAACAGGTTGCCCGCATTGCTTTAATACCATAAAAAACGAATACCCCGAATTAGGTGGTAAGTACGAAGTTTTGCACCATACACAATTGGTGCAACAATTGCTCGATAGCGGTAAATTAAAGGTTGAAGGAGGGGAGTTTAAAGGCAAAAAAATTACCTTTCACGACCCTTGTTATTTAGGTCGCGCCAATAATGAATACGAAGCCCCAAGAACTATTATACAAAAGTTAGATGCTGAGTTAAACGAAATGAAACGCTCTAAAGCCAACGGTTTATGCTGCGGTGCTGGTGGTGCGCAAATGTTTAAAGAAGCCGAGAAAGGCAATAAAGAAGTTAATGTGGAGAGGAGCGAAGAGGCTCTTGCGATGAACCCTGATGTAATAGCCGTAGGTTGCCCTTTTTGCATGACTATGATGCGCGATGGTGTAAAACACTTCGAAAAAGAAGACAAAGTGAAAGTACTCGATGTGAGCGAAATGATTGCCAAAGCAAACGATTTATAATTTTAGTACTTGGGCAAAACCCCGCTCAGGCGGGGTCGGGCTC
>DAORKI010000166.1:0-5756 GCA_035439485.1 Bacteroidia bacterium | reverse complement strand
GAACAAAATAATTTGCCGCATCATATCCAGCAAAGGCATATTTTCCAGGTTCAGTGCTATATTTTTCGCGATACGATTTAATGAATAAATTGGTCAAGGAATCATTGTAGTTAACATAAAAACTAGTAGGTAATTGTAATTGAAGTTTTTGTATCATGTTAATATCTAAATTGTCATAATTGAACCATGATTCCATACCAATGACTTCAATTTTAAAATCCTTTTCATCAAAGCCTTTTATTTTGTTGAATAAATCAGTTACAAAAGCTTGATCACTGCTTGCCACAATAATAGTGTTGTTTTTTAATTTGGAAAGCGCATTTTGAAGACCTTTTAACCCCAGATTTTTGTAGATTATTTCCTTAATTGAATCATTTTTTTGCTCAGTTTTGAATGTTTTTTTTATGATTTCAACGGTTTGAAGTTCTTTACTTAATGCATTATGTACAATCACAAAATTATTATTTCTATTTTTTGCAATCAATTGTAAAGTCATGCTTTCAATACTTGTTGGTAATGAAGGGCTAATTTTAATTACATTTTCATTGCCAAGTAAAACTTTGTTAGGGGACGAAAATGGAAGTATCAATAGTGAATTACTGTTCTTTATTGCCTTAGCTGCTGATGAAGCTGCATGACTATGAAATGGACCAATCCACAAATTAGCATTTTTGAATTGTTTATTGGCAAAAAAACTAACAGCAGCTGCTGAATCTGCTGGTGTATCATAAACATTTAGGTTTATTTTTATTCCCGATTTTGTAAATGAATCACAAGCCAATTGGAATCCACATAAAAACTCAACACCTGGTACTGATTTAGCATATAATTCATCTGTTTCTTCTAAAAACTCTTTATTGATGATACTATCATTTTGTCCTAAATAAAATGGTAAAAATAAGTTCACACTAATATTGTTTAATGGCTTTTCACTTTTTTTATTTTCTATTTTAGGCTCTTTTAGAATTGGAACTACTGGAGGTTCAATGGTATTAATTTCCTTTTGTGGAATTTTTATGATATTGCCTTCTTTAAGTCCATCCACAACTTCAGGATTTGCTTTTTGAATATCTTCCGAATTAACATTGTATAATTTTGAAATAGCATATAAAGTTTGCTTTTTCTCTACTTTATGTAGAATAAATTTACCAGTATTATCAAGCTCCACCTTTTTCGATTTACTGCTATTGGGTACCGGAATTTTAAGCTCCATTCCTGCCTTTAATCCTTTTTGAATACTATCATTAATCGATTCAATATCACTTATCAAAACATTGTAGGCCTTACTGATTCCATATAATGTTTGTCCGGGTTCAACCTTGTGTACATAAACACTTTTACCATCTATGTTTATTTTATTTGTACTTTTTATAATTGGTTTTACATTGTCTTGAGCAAATAACTGTGTGCTTGATATGAATACAAGCAAAGCTATTTTAATCACATGGTGTAGCATATTATTTACTCTTTTAATTTTCAAATTTTGTTTTTGCATCCCAATTATTAGACCATTTTTATTCCCACTCAATAGTTGCAGGTGGCTTAGAGCTAATATCATAAACCACTCTATTAATACCTTTAACCTTATTAATAATTTCATTTGAAACCTTGGCTAAAAAATCATAGGGTAAATGACACCAATCAGCGGTCATTCCATCAGTTGAGCTAACTGCCCTTAGTGCAACAGCATTTTCGTAGGTACGTTCATCTCCCATAACACCAACACTTTGTATCGGTAAAAATATAACACCAGCCTGCCAAACAGTTTTATATAAATCAAATTGTTTTAACATAGAAATAAAAATTGCATCAGCTTCTTGCAAAAGTCTGACCTTTTCAGCTGTTATATCACCTAAAATTCTTATGGCTAATCCAGGTCCTGGAAAAGGGTGGCGCCCTAACAAATCGGGATGCATACCTAAAGCTGCTCCAGTTCTTCTTACTTCATCTTTAAACAAACTTCTCAATGGTTCAACTATTTGCAATTTCATGTAATCAGGCAATCCACCTACATTATGATGAGATTTTATGGTTGCAGATGGGCCTTTCACTGAAACTGATTCAATAACATCAGGGTATATGGTGCCTTGCGCCAACCATTTTACATTTTCGATTAAGTGAGCTTCTTCGTCAAATACATCTATAAAAGTTTTACCAATAGCCTTTCGCTTTTGCTCTGGGTCAGAAATATTGTTTAATGCAGTGTAAAATTTATTTGCTGCTTGTACGCCTTTCACATTAAGTCCTAAATCTTGATAAGAATCTAAAACCTGCTCAAATTCTCCTTTTCGCAATAAACCATTATCTACAAAAATGCAATGTAAATTTTTACCGATAGCTTTATGCAATAACACTGCAGCTACTGAACTATCAACACCTCCTGACAATCCCAAAACTACCTTATCGTTACCTAGTTTTAATTTTAGGTCGGCCACAGTGCTTTCAATAAAAGAATCTGGTGTCCAATCTTGTTTGCAATTACAAATGTGGGTTAAAAAATTACTAATAAGGAGTGCACCTTGGGTAGAATGAAAAACTTCAGGATGAAATTGTATTCCGAAGGTTAATTCATTTTTAAAACAAAAGGCCGCATTTTTAACATCACTAGTTTCTGCAATTCTTTCACTATTCTCTGGCAATTTAACAATAGTATCGCCATGACTCATCCACACTTGGCTATTTTCATCTATATTTTTAAATAATAAGTTTTGTTGATTCACATTCGAAAGCTTGGCTCTTCCGTATTCTCTTGTAGCACTGGGCTGAACATTTCCTCCAAAACTTTGAGCCATTAATTGAGCACCGTAACAAACACCTAAAACTGGCACTTGACCTCTAAATTTCGAAAAATCTATTTTTGGAGCCTCTGAATCGAGCACACTAAATGGACTACCTGAAAGAATTACCCCCTTGAGGTTAGCCATGTTTTCATCAAACTTATAATAAGGTAAAATTTCGCAATAAACATTCAATTCGCGCACCCTGCGTGCAATGAGTTGGGTGTATTGACTCCCAAAATCTAAAATTAAAATCGTTTCTGTCATTGCGCAAATGTAAGTATTTTGAGATAAATTAAGTATAAACGCCATTTTGTTGATACAATCAGAAAAAGTGAAATAAATTAGTTGGGTTTTGATAGATATTTGTATTAATGACTATTATTCCTCATAAAATTATATTCAATTTATCCACTTGTTGTTTATTCATGCTCTTGGTATCTTCTTGCAATCTTTTTAGATATGGTATTGAAGAAAGGAAAAAGGAAAAAAATGCTTCTTTGGATTTAAAAGATGATAACAAAAATGAGCGTTTAAAAAAGGCCGAAATAGTGATAAAGTATGCCAAACAATATGAAGGAACACCATATTTGTTAGGTGGTGAGACCAAAAAAGGAATTGATTGCTCAGCTTTAGTAATGTTAAGTTACAAAAATATTGGTATAATGTTACCACGTACAAGTTTTGAGCAAAGTAATTATGGGAAAACGGTCCAACTTGAAAATGCCTTACCTGGCGATTTAATATTTTTTAAGTTTAAAAAGTCAAAATCAACAAACCCTGTAAACCACGTTGGTATTGTTTCAAAGGTGAATAAAGCTGGAGAAGTATACTTTTTTCATGCGAGTACAAGCCTTGGCGTTACCGAAAGCAGCCTAGCTGAACCTTATTATAAAGAGGTTTTTGTGAAAGTAACACGTGTTTATTGAAATGACCCTACATCATAGTGTATTTTATACACTGTTAATTATTAATTATGAGCGATTTATCCTATGAACAAAAGCTTAAAGTGCTTGATTCTCAATTTAAAATCATTAAAAATTAACTATATGTTTTCTTAAAGCTATAAAATCACTAAATTTGCACACATTTTAAAAAAATTAAATAATCAAAACAAAAAATAATGAACGAATTTGGGATCAAATCTAAGGCAGCATCGGTTGCTGAATTAGGATTATCAAATGTTTCGGCAGCTTATTGGAACTTAAATCCAGCCGAATTAGTAGAAGAAACAATTGTCAGAGGAGAAGGTTTCTTAACAGACACAGGGGCCTTAGCCATCGATACAGGCGAATTTACAGGCCGTTCACCAAAAGATAAATTTGTTGTAGTTGATGATGTAACAAAAAACACTGTATGGTGGGGAGATGTTAATTTCCCATTTGATGCTGCCAACTGGAATATCTTATATAACCGAGTTACAGCCTACTTAGGTGGCAAAGAAGTTTATGTACGTGATAATTACGCTTGTGCTGATCCTGCATTCAGATTAAATGTGAGAACAGTGACTGAATATCCATGGAGTAATTTATTTGCTAATAATTTGTTTTTACGTCCTACTTACGATGAAATATTAAATTTTATACCTGATTGGACTATTATCAACGCACCAGGTTTTAAAGCTGACCCAGCTATTGATGGTACTCGTCAACACAATTTTACCATCATGAACTTCACCAAAAAAATCATATTAATTGGTGGTTCAGGTTACACAGGTGAAATAAAGAAAAGTATTTTTACATTATTGAATTACATTTTACCTCATGAAAAAGGGGTTTTAAGTATGCATTGCTCAGCTAATATTGGAAAAAATGGTGACACAGCAGTTTTCTTTGGTTTAAGTGGAACAGGAAAAACTACCTTATCGGCTGACCCTGAAAGAGGATTGATTGGTGATGACGAACATGGTTGGAGCGATACATCGGTGTTTAATTTTGAAGGAGGTTGCTATGCCAAATGTGTTGATTTAACTAAAGAAAAAGAACCACAAATTTTTGATGCTGTTAAGTTTGGAGCTCTACTTGAAAATATTGAATGTTACGAAAACACTGCAACTGTTGACTATGCAAATATTAGCAAAACAGAAAATACCAGGGTGTCTTATCCAATACACCATATCACTAATGCTGTTGAGCCATCCATTGGTGGTGTTCCAAAAAACATTTTCTTTTTAACTTGTGATGCTTTTGGTGTTTTACCACCAATTTCCAAATTAACAACAGGGCAAGCTATGTATCATTTTATAAGTGGTTACACAGCAAAAGTTGCAGGAACCGAAATGGGAATTACTGAACCCACAACCACATT
Source organism: Bacteroidia bacterium (assembly GCA_035439485.1). Lineage (GTDB taxonomy): Bacteria > Bacteroidota > Bacteroidia > UBA4408 > UBA4408 > CAIKXD01. The sequence goes on along the minus strand of DAORKI010000166.1, from coordinate 672 downwards.
TTCAGCGTGTTTTGGAAAAGCCTTTTTACCATTACATCCTACCAAATATGCCGAGCTACTTGGTAAGAAATTAGAATCAAATAAAGTGAATGTTTGGCTGGTTAACACTGGTTGGAGTGGTGGGGCTTTTGGAACAGGAAGTAGAATGAAATTAAGTTATACTCGTGCTTTAATTACTGCTGCATTAAATGGCGAACTTGAAAAAGTTAGTTTTGAAACTTTACCAGTATTTGGATTACAATTCCCTACAACTTGTCCTAATGTACCTACCGAAATATTGAACCCGCGCGCAACCTGGGCAGATAAAGATGCTTACGATGCAAAAGCAAATGATTTAGGCGGAAAGTTTATTAAGAATTTTGAACAGTATATTAGTGCTGCGAATGATGAAATTAAATCAGCCGCACCTAAGGTAAGCGTAAATGCTTAAACTTTAAAATCAATAATTTAAAAGCTCATTACCTTAAAGTAATGAGCTTTTTTTATGCTAAACATTTTCTCTAGTATAAAAATTATCACCTTTTCTCCTTTGATGGGTATGACTTCTATCACCAATTTTATTGTAATCCTTTACTTGTATTTAATTCACTCTATCCGCAGGTTTCGTAATCATAAAACTATTTAGTCGTCCCTCAAAAAGTCATTTTTAAACGGGAGAGATGTTGGCCTTGT
>DAORKI010000165.1:0-5855 GCA_035439485.1 Bacteroidia bacterium | reverse complement strand
AAACCGTGTATGTAATTTATTAATATCTACAAAAATAACAATTTGATTGATATGATGATGCCTGTTTTAAAAATTCATTGGTACTTCAATCAATAAAAGTTGTGCATCCTTTTTAGCCTCAAATGATAACATTTCTGTTTCCCATAGGCCAATGGCATCACGTTTTTCCAAATTGTAATTATCATTTACTTTTATCTCACCTTCAATTAAAAATGCGTACACACCATTACCTGGCAACTGAATTTTATATTCCAATTTTGTGTTGGCATCCATGTTGGCCATTTGAAAAAATGCATGTTGATTTATGTTCATTCCAATTGGATTTCCATCTGGAGAAATAACTTGTTGAAATTTATTTTTTCTATCGATTTCATTCAATACAATTTGATTGTATCTTGGTTTAATGTTTCTTTCTTTTGGAAATATCCAAATTTGCAGCAAGTTTACCTCACGGTCGCGATTTGGATTATACTCGGAATGTGTTACCCCTGAACCAGCGCTCATCATCTGAATCTCGTTTTCCTTAATTCTTCCAATATTTCCCATACTGTCTTTGTGTTCCAAATCGCCTTTTAAAGGAATAGTAATAATTTCCATGTTGTCATGAGGATGGGTGCCAAATCCCATTCCGGGTGCAACTATATCATCATTAAGTACGCGCAATGCCCCAAAATGTACCTTTTCGGGGTGTTGCCATGATGCAAAACTAAATGAATGATGGGCGTTTAACCAACCATGATTAACATGGCCACGCTCTTGTGCTGGGTGAAAAACAAATTTTTCCATTTTTTTATTAATTGTTGTTACATTATTTGTACATACATTTATTATGCCATTTTTTACTGCATATTAATTTAAAAAATATGATGCCTTATGCAAAAATAGCATACAATTGGGAGATGGCATTATATTATTCTTTTTTATTTACTTTTTATGCTGTTAAATATTACTGACAAACTGTCAAAAATGCGCTTTGAAATACATCTTCATCATTGGTGGTCTTAAATTTATGAGCACTTTACGTTTGAAAAATAAAAACATAGTGATGTTTTTTATGTTTCTGATTTAAAGAATAATAAATAGCTTTGTGAATAAATAAAAATATATATATGAAAATCGTTTACACACTCATCCTTACACTTTCATTTTCCAACATTTTTGGTCATAAAAATCAAATCATCAAATCAAACCAAAGTAAACCATACTTTATTCATGAAAACCAAACAGAAAGCAACTTTAATACCGCTTTAATTGAGTTAAGTGAAGGTATAAATCCAAAAGCATTTAATAAGGCATGGAAAACAGAAGGTGCAGCATGGTCTGATAAAGTAAAAGGAGCGAGTGATATTGCAACTTTAAGCGCTTCATTACTTTCATTTTCTGAACATATCAAACCTAAATTTTTTAAACCAAGTTGGGAAAAAGCCAAAGATAAATGGGTGAAACAGGTGAAAGAAGCCAGAAGTAATTTGGCATTAGCTGGCCTTTTAAAATCATTATATAACAACTTAACACCTGAAACTTTTACAAAAGATTGGCCAAGTAAAGGTGCCCAATGGGTTGAAACATTGAATAAAATTGAATAAGCAAACACAATTAACTATCCACTAATAATACCTCGAGCTATGATTAAAAAGTTTTTTAGGATAAGTATGCTTTTGAGCACATTTAATTTTATTGCTTTTGCCTACAAAACGGCCGAAGCAAATAATTTCCCTATCAACCTAAATGCACCTCATGAAGCAGGTATTGTGATATTTAAGGTAAATAAAGATTTCAAGCAAGATTGCGATAAAAATAGCATCCGAAACGAAAAAATTAATGCTTGTTTAAATTCACTAGGTACTTTTGATTTGGTTAAAAAATTTCCAAATCACATAGCTCCACTTCAGGAGAAAGACCGCTATGGAAGGACTTTAATTGACATTACACTAATTTATGAATTAAAACTTAACAGCAATCAAAATTTAAAAAAGGTAATTCAAAATTTATTGGCTACAGGTTGTATTGATTATGCTGAGCCTCATTATATACAACAAATCATGTATACTCCAAATGATCCTTCTGCTTCTGTGCAGTATTATTTGGATAAAATTAAAGCCTATCAGGCATGGGACATTAGCCAAAGCGATACCAATATTGTAATAGGCGTTACTGATACGGGAACTGATTTGTTTCATGAAGATTTGGCTACAAGTATCAAATATAATTATCAAGACCCTATTGACGGTATGGACAATGATACTGATGGGTATACCGATAATTTTTATGGTTGGGATTTAGGCGAAAATGATAATACACCTCAATGTAATGCAAACTATCATGGATTGCATAGTGCAGGAATTTCAAATGCAGCAGTAGATAATAATTTAGGTATTGCTGGAGTTGGTTTTAAAGCTAAATATTTACCCATTAAAATTTCAAATGCTGCAGGTACATTAAACACCTCATATGAAGGTATAGTTTATGCAGTAGATCATGGTTGCCAAATTGTAAATTGCTCATGGGGCGGAACAGGAGCTAGTCAATTTGGCCAAGATGTAGTTAATTATGCAGCCATAAATATGAACGCACTTGTGGTGGCTTCAGCTGGTAATAATGGGGATGATGTTTTATTTTATCCTGCATCATACCAAAACGTTTTTAATGTAGCGGCCACCGATCAATTAGACCACAAAAAAGCAAATTCAACCTATGGTATAAGCATTGATGTTTGTGCACCGGGCGAGGACATACTTTCAACATGGATTGGAAATACATATGTGGCGTCAGGCGGCACATCAACTGCTGCGCCAGTAGTTTCAGGTGCTGCAGCCATCGTTAAAAGTCATTTTCCAAATTATTCGGGTATACAAGTTGGAGAGCAATTGCGTGCCACTGCTGATAATATTGATACCGTTGCTTTTAATGCTCCTTGGGCTGGAAAATTGGGGGCAGGGAGAATAAATTTATTTAGAGCGCTTACTGATACTAATGCTGTTTCAATTGTTTTAACCAATAGCCAAGTTATTGACAATAATGATAATGCTTTTGTGGTAAATGACACCCTGACAATTACTGGTGATTTCACCAATTATCTTGCCACAGCTAATGCAGTATCTGTTTTGATAAGTTGTAATGCTACTTTTATTCATTTAATTGATAGTACATTGAACCTAGGTAATTTAAACACCCTTCAAACAGTAAATAACAATTCAAATCCTTTCAAGGCCAATATTTTAGCGGGTGCTCCAATAAATGCTCCTGTAGAGTTTAAGCTAACTATTACTGACAATGCAGGCCATACTTTTATTCAATACATTGCCATAGTGGTTAATGTTGATTTCATTAATATCAATATTAATGAGGTGGCTACCACATTTACAAGCAAGGGAAATATAGGATATAACAATAATGCCTCGCAAGGATTAGGTTTTGTTTACAACTCCAATAACCTTCTTTACGAATCGGGTTTGCTTATTGGTGCAAGTGCTACACGTGTTTCTGATCGTGTTAGAGGTATTTCGGGAAATGATGTTGATTTTACAACTGTTGCAAATGTTTCTCGTATTTTACCAGGGGTATTTTCTGAATTTGATGTAATAGGTAGTTTTAATGATGCAGGGGCACTAGGCAATGAAATTCCAGTGAAAGTGCTTCAAAATGCCTATGCCTGGAGCACTCCAGGGAACTCAAAATACGTCATTTTTAAATATAGGGTAATCAATACAGGAGTTGTTGTGTTAGATAATTTACATGTTGGAGTATTTGCTGATTGGGACATCATGAACAGTAATTTGAACAAAGCAGCCTATGATGCGCCAAATAAAATGGGTTATATATACAGCACGCAAACAAATGGCCTATTTGCAGGAATTAAATTATTGAGTAATTCTGCTCCCGCAATTCATTTTGCTATGGATAATTTAGCAGGCATTGCAGGTAACATTGACCCTTCGGGAGGAATTAGCACCGATGAAAAATTTACAGGAATTTCAACCAATAGAACCAACGCAGGTGGCACAGGAAATGGTAATGATGTAATTCATTTTGTAAGCAGTGGACCATTTAATGTTAATCCAAATGATACTATAGAAGTTGCATTTGCATATATAGCTGGTGACAGCTTAGCTGATTTGCAAAATAGTGCTGCTGCTGCTCAAGTAAAATATAACAACAATCCGGTTATGGTAATGAACAACAGCATTGACTTGTATGATTTTTCAATATTTCCTAATCCAGTTAATGATAAAATAAATTTGGTCATCAACAACAGTAATTTAGAAAAGTTGACCATCAAAATGATGGATATAGAAGGTAAAATTATGATGGAATACAATTCGATTTTACAAGGTAATTATATTGAACTCCCAGTAAATGATTTAGAGAACGGAATTTATTTTATACAGGTTAGCTGCGAAAATTTTACAAAAACAAATAAGTTTGTTTTATCAAGATAATTAAAGAAATTTTTTTTGATTTAATTTTATTTCAATATACATAGTTAATTCAAAAAAATTGGAAAAATACACATCTGCTCAAGAAGCCATTAAGATTGTTAAAAGCAATGATAAAGTATTTATTCATGGTAGTGCTGCCACACCAATAAGTTTACTGCATGCACTTGCAGAAAGAGCAAGCGAATTAAAATCTGTACAAATATTTTCATTAAGCACATATGGCGATATGCCTGTTGCCCATGAAAAATATAGAGATTCATTTTATTTTAATGCCTTATTTGTTTCTCAAAACATTAGAGAGTTAATTCATGTTGGCATGGGCAGTTACATCCCAGTATTTTTAAGCGAAATTCCAGCTCTATTTCACAAAAGAATTATTCAATTAGATATAGCATTAATTCATGTTTCACCTCCCGATTTGCATGGCTATTGCTCGCTTGGAGTATCGGTAGATGTCGCCATGGCAGCTATAAAAAATGCCAAATATATTATTGCTCAAGTAAATCCAAAAATGCCACGAACTCAAGGTGATGGTATGTTACATATTAGTGAAATAAATGCTTTGGTTGAAGTTAATGATGATATTCCAGAGATAGATTATGCTAAAGAAATTTCATCGATAGAGTTATCAATTGGTAAAAATTGTGCCTCGTTAATTGAGGATGGTGCAACACTTCAAATGGGTATTGGTGCTATTCCAGACGCAGTTTTGAATCAACTTTACCAACATAAAGATTTAGGAATACACACAGAAATGTTTTCGAATGGAATTATAGATTTGTTGAATAAAGGGGTGATCACAAATAAATACAAAAAGAAGCACCGTAGAAAAGTGATTACCACCTTTGCTATTGGAAACCGTGCAATGTATGATTTTATTAACGAGAATCCTTTGTTTTCTTTTTTAGAATCTGATTATGTAAATGATGCCTATGTGATAGGTAAAAATCCAAAAGTAACTGCTATAAATAGCGCCATCGAAATTGATATTACAGGTCAAGTATGTGCTGACTCTATAGGAACTAAACAATTTTCAGGTGTAGGAGGGCAAATGGATTTTATGCGTGGTGCTTCTATTTCTGAGGGAGGCAAACCTATCATTGCTATGAGTTCGGTAACAAATAAAGGTATTTCTAAAATTGTTCCATTTTTAAAGGAAGGTGCTGGAGTAGTAAGCACCAGAGCCAATGTGCATTATGTAATAACTGAGTTTGGTATTGCTTATTTACACGGAAAAAATTTGGTGGAAAGAGCAAAGGCTTTAATTAAAATTGCTCATCCAATGCATCAAGAAATGCTTGAAAAAGCAGTGAGAGAAAGGTTTGGAGGTAATGTTTTTACATTTTAACCAATCTATCTATTATTAAAATTTAAAACTGATTTTTTAAAATATTATAATTGAATAAAACTACTTTC
>DAORKI010000164.1:0-5889 GCA_035439485.1 Bacteroidia bacterium | reverse complement strand
GCCTTCCATCATATTTTTCTTAACGCCATTTTCACAAGGCCAACATCTCTCCCGTATAAAAATGACTTTTTGAGGGACGACTAAATAAACTAAAAACTATTGTATACAACACACTAATTTTGGAATTGATATAGTTTTACTTTACGATTGATATTAAATCCTTATTCAATATCAATATGTTTGGCCTTTTTGGAGCCTGCATATAATTCATATTTTAAGAATCGGCATTCGAGTTGACCATTAAAAACAACATATTTTTTAGATGCATGTAAGCCAATGTGCTTAGCAGCTTCTCTATTAGCCGTGATAATCCAAGCTGTGTGACCGCCATAATTTTTTTTAAGCGTATCGCCTATCCTTTTATACAGAATTTCAATATCATCTTTATCGAGTCTTCCACCATATGGAGGATTTATAATTATGGTACCAGGAAATTCTGGTGCTGGTGCAGTTTCAAAATCAGCTAATGAAGTTTTAATAATTCCAGAAAAATCGGTATGTTTAATATTATCTCTTGCTATTGTTAAACTTTTTCGAGCACTATCACTACCTTCGATGGGTGCAGTTACTTTTAATTTTCGTTTGGCGTTGGATTCATTTACGATATCATCAAATGTTTGTTGATCGAAATTTTTCCATCGTTCAAAACCAAACTCTTTACGGTAAAATCCGGCAGGAGTATTGGTTGCCATCATAGCAGCTTCAATTAAAAAAGTACCAGAGCCACACATTGGGTCGTAAAAAGCCATCTCGGGTTGCCAACCAGATTTTACAATTAAACCTGCAGCCAAAACCTCATTTATTGGAGCTTTATTTACGCCAATTCTATAGCCACGCATGTGCAAAGAATTGCCACTAGAATCAAGTAATACAGTTGCCTGTTCTTTAAAAATATGGACTTGAATTCTCAAGTCTGGGTGATCATTATCTACCGATGGCCGAATCCCAGTTCTGTGTCTAAAAAAATCTGCAATAGCATCCTTTGCCCGCATAGAAACAAACATGGTATTATCAAAAGCAGATTGGTTACAAATGCTATTGATAGCTATAGTATTGTTTGGCTGAATGATTTGCTCCCAAGGTAAATCATATACTTCTTCATACAATGTATTGCCATCAGGTGCTTCAAAAGTAGCTATTTTAATAAGTACTCTTAAAGCAAGTCGGCAATTATAATTTGCATTATAAACATGAGCCATAGTTCCGGTGCAAACCACGGCTCGATTATGCAACTGAATGTTTTCGAGACCAAGGACCTTTAGCTCCTCCGCTAACAATTCTTCAAAGCCATAATGGCACGATACAACTAAATTAAGTTGGCCAGATAAAATGTTTTTCAATTGAATATTTTTATTGATTTGCAGCCTTATGCTCGTTTATTTGCTGCTGAACGTCTTGACTAGCTTTTTTCATCTCTTCGGTAACCGGTTCAGCACTTTTTTCAATCTCTCTTTTTATTCCATCAGTTGCTTCTCTAAATTCGCGCATTCCTTTACCTAAACCTCGGGCTAAATTTGGAATATTTTTGGAGCCAAAAAAAAGCAAAACCACCACTAAAATAAGCATTACTTCAGAACCACCTAAATTCAAAAATAATAAATTCGCTAAAATCATTGTTGTAAAATAATTCGTACAAAAGTAATGTTTTAATAAGAGTTTTAGTAACAATTAAAGAAAGTTTTCAAAAATTGTGAATTAGAATGGTTTCATTCGCATTCACCTTATTTTTTTTTATACTTTAGTCGGCTCAAAAATTAAAAGTCATAATATTATGCATATAGCAATTGCGGGCAATATAGGCTCGGGAAAAACCACACTAACAACTCAATTAGCCAAACATTACAATTGGCAAGCTCATTTTGAAGATGCTGACGATAATCCTTATTTAAATGATTTTTACGAAGACATGCAACGTTGGAGTTTTAATTTGCAGATATACTTTTTAAATAGCCGCTTTAATCAAGTTTTAGAAATAAGAAAAAGTGGTAAGAATGTTATTCAGGATAGAACTATTTATGAAGATGCTTACATTTTTGCTCCCAACCTACACAGTATGGGATTAATGACTACACGTGACTTTGAAAACTATTTTACCTTATTTAATTTAATGGATGGTTTTGTTCAGCCACCAGACTTACTAATTTATTTGAGGGCATCTGTTCCAACCTTGGTAAACCAAATACAAAAACGAGGCAGAGATTATGAAAATTCAATCAGACTTGACTATTTAAAAAGACTAAATGAAAGGTATGAAGCTTGGATTTCAACCTATAATCATGGAAAACTGTTGATTATAGAAGTTGATAATTTAAATTTTGCTGAATCAAATGAAGATTTAGGTGTAATCGTTGGCAAGATTGATGCTGAAATACATGGCCTATTTTAATTATAATCTGTACATAAATATATAGTTATTTTATCAATTTTATGAAAAAGTTTTTTTTAGTTACTGGTCTTTTAATATTAACCGGTATTCATGTCATAGCATCACCTGATGAAGGTATGTGGTTGCCTATGTTGATTAAACGTTTAAATGCTGAAGACATGGCTAAGCATGGTTGTAAATTAACTGCTGAAGAAATTTATCAAGTTAATCAAACCGCCTTAAAAGATGCAATAGTAAGTTTGGAATTTTGTACCGCAGAAATAGTTTCAGAAAATGGACTACTTTTTACCAATCATCATTGTGCTTATAGTGCTATTCAAGAAAATAGTTCAGTAGCACATAATTATCTTGACGATGGTTTTTGGGCAAAATCCTATAGTGAAGAACTAAAAATTCCAGGGCAAACCGCTTCAATATTGGTACGTATGGAAGATGTTACTTCAGATGTTTTGAAAGGAATAGATGAAAACACAAGCGCTGCAGATAGGAGCAAAATGGTAGCTGATGCCACCAAAGAAATATCCAAAAAGGCTGCTGAAGAGGGCAAGTATAAGGCCGTTGTTAAAGATATGTTTAATGGTAATGAATATTACTTATTTGTTTATGAAACATTTAAAGATGTACGTTTAGTTGGAGCACCTCCACAGTCTATTGGCAAATTTGGTGGTGATACTGATAATTGGATGTGGCCAAGGCATACTGGAGATTTTTCTTTGCTACGCATATATGCAAATAAAGAAAACAAACCTGTCGAGTACTCACCAGAAAACGTTCCATACAAAGCAAAACATGTAATTCCTGTTTCTTTAAAAGGGTACAACGAAGGAGATTTTGCGATGATTATGGGATTTCCAGGAAGAACCAACAGATATATAACCTCTCCAGCCATGGAATTGCAAATGCAATACATTAATCCAGTTCAAATAAAATTATTTGGAAAAAAATTAGAAACCTGGAAAAAAGATATGAATGCCGACACTAAGGTTCGTATTCAATATTCAGCCAAGTATGCGAAACTTGCAAATAGTTGGAAGTATTATATTGGACAAAATGAAGGACTTGAAAGATTAGGAGTAATTGCAGAGCGCAAGAAAGAAGAGGCTGCCTTTACTGCTTGGGCAAAAAGCAGTGAGAGCAATAAGAAATATGCTGATATTTTAACTGAATACACTAACGCAGTAGATGGTTACAAAGATTTGATTGCTCAACTTTTTTATTTAAATATGGCAGGAAAAAGTTGTGAGGCCGCTCAAATGATAAGACAATTGAATTCAGTAAAGGAAGAAGTTTCAAAAAAGACGCTAGATCCAAAGGCGCTGGATGCAAGTATGAAAGATGCCAAAAAAGCTGGTGAAGAGTTTTATAAAGACTATAATACACAAACTGATTTCAATGTAGTTTGTGAAATGTTAAAACTTTACTTGAATGACATATCTGTATCAAAATTACCGCCAGCAATAGCCAAAATTGCCAATGGAAAGGGTAAGAATAATGAAGAAAAAATTAAAAATTGGGCGACTAAGCTCTTTGAGAAAAGTATTTTTACTTCTGAAGAAAAATATAAGAAATGGTTATCAAAGCCTAATGCTAAAAGTTTTGATAAAGATCCTCTAGTTATTTTCACCAATGAACTTAATCAATTCAGCAGTGCAACAATTAATCCAGCGCAACAAAAGTATAATTCACAAACCGACAGATTGAAAAGAATATATTTAGAAGGGTTGATGAAATTTGAAAAGGACAATAAATTTTATCCCGATGCTAACAGCACTGAACGTTTAACTTATGGTAACGTTAAGGCTTATGCCCCAAAGGATGCAGTAAGTTTTAAATACTATACAACAACAGAAGGAATTTTGCAAAAGGCAAGTAAGGACAAAAATTCTGATTTTTATGTTCCGGAAGGCTTAATTGAACTTATTAAGAAAAAAGATTTTGGGCCGTACGCTGAGAATGGAGAACTAAAGGTGGCATTTTTAACCAATAACGATATTACAGGAGGTAATTCAGGAAGTCCAGTAATGAATGATAAAGGTGAATTAATAGGCATTGCTTTTGATGGAAACTGGGAGGCCATGACTGGTGATTTGGTTTTTGATCCTGAACTTAAACGCACCATATGTGTTGACATTCGCTATGTGTTATTTATTATGGATAAATATGCTGGCGCAAAGAATTTGGTCAACGAAATGAAGTTAACCAAATAGCTATATTTGCGTAAAATACCATTGGTACTGAATATAGTATCAATTTTTGCTGCCATTTAGGTAAAAGTTAATTTATTATCATGTCATTTTTTAGAAAAGTAATTTTCTTTTTTAACTTATTAGCCATTGGTGCACTTATGCTGTGTTACATGAACCCTCATGTAAGTCCTGCAAAATTTTGGCCATTAGCTTTTCTTGGTTTGGCCTACCCTGCCGTTTATATCATAAATATCTTCTTTTTTTTATTTTGGTTATTACGCAAAAGTATCTTGCTGTTATTTTCGGCAATTACCCTATCGTTTGGTTTTTTTCATTTCAATACCATATATCAATTTAGATGGCAAGATAAAGTTAGTAAGACAAAAGAAAATAGCATTAAGGTGATGAGTTTTAATGTTCGTTTATTTGATTTGTATAATTGGACTAAAAATAAAACTACTCGACAAGCCATTTTTGATTTTATTAAAAAGGAAAATCCCGATATTATAGCTTTTCAAGAATTTTATGCTGATGAGGACAATGAATTCATTCAGGTAGATTCCCTGAAGTCACTTCTCAATTTACCGTATAATGATTATGAATTTACATTAACCCTCAGAAAAAAGCATCATTGGGGAATTGCCACTTATAGCAAATGTAGAATTATTGGTTCAGGGCACGTAAATTTTAGAGAAAAAAGTAATAATATCTGTATCTATTCTGACATGCTAATAAACCATGATACGGTAAGGGTTTATAATATGCATTTGCAAAGTATACACCTACTCAAGGAAGATTATAAATTTATTGATGCATTAGGAAATGACAGTGTTGATGTAGATGAATATAAAGGCTCTCGTAAAATAGCTGGAAGGCTAAAACGTGCATTTATTAAGAGAGCTGAGCAAGTTGATAGTGTTTCAAAAAGCATCAAAAATTCTCCTTATCCAGTCATAGTTTGTGGTGATTTTAATGACACACCAGCATCGTATACCTATCAAACCATGACAAGTAATTTAAAAGATTCATTTGTTGGTGCAGGAAAAGGTTGGGGTAAAACGTATATAGGAATTTTTCCGAGTTATAGAATCGATTACATTTTACATAGCAATAGCTTTGAAGCTTATGAATATACTACGCATCAAGAAAAGCTATCTGACCATTATGCAATAAGTTGTAGGCTTACGAATTTAAAAAGCCTTGAGTAAATTTATGTTGAAATGCTAGATTGGACTTATTTAATAAGGTTCGCACTTATATTCTAACTAGTCGTCCCTCAAAAAGTCCAATTCCTATAGGCCTATTGGATTTACTAAA
>DAORKI010000163.1:0-6203 GCA_035439485.1 Bacteroidia bacterium | reverse complement strand
TTATTCTGATTTTTTATTCTGAGTTTTGTCGCTTACCGACTTGTTCGATTCAAATAATATTCTTACCGATGGTGTATAGTCATCATCATATTGTCCGCCTCTCACCGACCATAAAAAGGCGATCAAAAAACCTACTGCTACTAGCAAACTAAATCCTATTAATACAAACATTACACTCATCGTTTTTTCTGTTTTTTTAACGATGTAAAACTACCATGAAGCGCATAGGTAAATTATGACCTTAGTCACAACAAAACATGATTTAAATCATAAAAAGAAATTAAAGTGCAATAAAAAGAAGTAGTAAAAAAAACACCAACCCGTATACCTGCAAAACATAAAAAAATGCGCAGTGTAGCTTGCTCATAATCAAAAGAAAGAGTAGCAAGTTGCTCATAATACAAAAGTGAAATGGTCTTTTGACCATTTCAAACTGAGGTAAATGCCGATGATTATTTGTTAGACCAAATTTATTTGGTCTATTACAAATTTCATATCGGTATAAAACGAGTAAAATCTAAAACATAAATTTACGTTTATTAGGGCAAATCCATCCCGAAATCGGTATGGCCGGGCTGTCCACTCCCGATATTTAATCGGGATTGTTCCCATCCCTTTTGCAAAAGTATATGCGAACTAAAAAGAGAATCCTTCAGTTGATATGGCATAATGTTTTAACCTAAATTTATCAATAGGAGATTTATTAAATCGAACTACTTGATTTAGTTGGGTTAACCCCGATTTAGATAATGTTATCAGATTTGTAAAAATCTGATTTACAATTTCTTTATCGTTTACGCATTTCTAATGCGTAATCTGGTTTAATGCCCAACTTGCATAATTCCTATGCTTAATCCTTCTCTTCTTCTTTCAAAACGCCTGTGTAATGCTTTAAGGACCTCAAAATCAAAGCCGCAGCAATTGTAATAATCAACACAGTAATAAAATTAGTTGAAATAAATACTTTTTGCAAGGCAAAGAAGTTTCTTAAAAACTGAATATATACAAAGCCAATCACAGTGGCTAAAACACCTGAGTATTCTCTTCTAAAAACGGCTTTATATGAAAATGAAACTTTTCCTTTTTCATATAACTTAAAGCTTGGTATAAAAGCAGGAACTTTCATGGACCAATCAACATAAATTTGCCCAAATTTTCTCTCTAAAAAACGCTCCTCAGCATACATAATACGCTCATAATACAACCAATAGGCCAATGAAAATATCATAAAAAAACTAAAGTTCATCGTATAAACTACTATACCAGCCCACATAAAATAATTCCCCACATATAATGGATGTCGTAAAACTGAATAAATGCCAACCGTATTTAACTGTTCAGCCACCTGTTTCTCGGTATTTCTTCCCGATGTTCCCTTAGGTGTAGTGCCAATGGTAATAGCCCTTATTAAAAAACCTAGCAAACAAAAAACAATGCCTATTATCAGTAATGCTCTTTGCGATGGAATCGAAATCCTAGTGTAATCAGTTGCATATACATAAGGAACACAAAGCAGAAACAATAAAATAGGAAATTGCCCCCTATATTTAAACAAAAAGTTGCCGGATGATTCAAAACTGTGGATTAAAGCCATTTAAAAAAAAAATTTTAAGATTCAAAAAATTATCCTACATTGCAAAATAATTTCAAGGCGAAAATAGTAAAATATTATGGCTACAAAATCATCCACTAAAAAGTCGGCATCAAAAAAAGTTGCCTCAAAAGCAAAAGTTGCTACTAAAAAAGCTCCAGCAAAAAATGCAAAAGCAAGCCCATTAAAAAAGGCTAAAGCCGCTGTAAAAACAGTTGCTAAAAAGAAACCTGCCATTAAAAAAGTGGCAGCAAAATCTATTAAAATGAAAGTAGCAACACCCGCAAAAAAAGCCAGTAAAAAAGTAAGTAAAGTTGTTAACAATAAATCAAAAAAGACCAGTGCGGCAAAAAGCAAAGCCACAAAACCGGTCAAAAAAGTGGTTAAAAAAGTAGTTAAAAAAGCAACAACAGCTAAGGCTAAAGCTGTAAACTCAGCTAAAAAAAACAATGTCAAAACTAATGTTGTTGCAAAAAAATCAACGGTAAAACCAACAAGCAAAAAAGTAGAAGTATCAAAGCCTAAAGCAACAGCAAAAAAAATAGACACGCCCAAGCCTAAAGCTGCCTCTAAAACTGCTGTTATAAATGATATTCCACTTAAACCTGTTACAAAACCAATTCTAAAAAAATCTGTTACTGATGCCAGTGCTTCTCAAAGAAACATAGCCATCAGAGCAAAATATAAAAAAGTTGAAATTGAATATCCTGTACATTCTGCCAAACATATACTATTTAGCTACCTCAGCACCAGTTCTGGACTTTCAGAGTGGTTTGCCGATAAAGTAAATGAAAAAGGTGACATCATGATTTTTGAATGGGATGGTGCTCAACAGGCAGCCAAAGTGCTTTCCGCACGAGAAGATCATCACATTCGTTTCCGATGGTTGGACATGCCTGAAGCTATTTACTTCGAATTTAGAGTCGAAACTGATGATATTACTGGCGATTTAGCATTAATTATCACCGACTTTTGCGAAGATGACAGTAGTATCGAATCTACAAAGAATCTTTGGAATAGCCAGGTTGATAAGCTTTTCCATGTACTCGGAATTCATTAAAATCAACACCTTATTTTTTTTCTTCCCATTTGTAATTCATTTACAAATGTTACAATTTGTGATATGAATTTCGAACTTTTAAAACAAATGTGCCGTATTCATGCCCCCTCTGGCAATGAAACTGAAATGACAGAATTTTTACTGAATTATATAAACACAAATAAAAATTCATGGAAAGTCCAACCCGATATTTTAGCTGGTGATGAATTTCAAGATTGTATTGTATTAGTATTTGGCGAACCTAAAACAGCCATTTTTGCGCATATCGATTCTATTGGTTTTACGGTACGATATCATAATCAATTGGTTAAAATTGGGGGCCCTAGAACAGAAACTGGCTATAAACTTACTGGCAATGACAGCCAAGGTGAAATTATTTGTACACTTAATGTGGATGAAGATCATAACTTGAGTTACACATTTGATAGAAATATTGATAGAGGCACTATGTTGACTTTTTTGCCCGAATGGATTGAAGATGATAATTTTGTGCAATGCTGCTACATGGATAATCGCTTAGGCGTTTTTAATGCACTAAAAGTTGCCGAAACGCTCCAAAATGGTATGATTTGTTTTAGCTGTTGGGAAGAAACCGGTGGTGGAAGCGTGGAATATTTAGCTAAATTAATGTACGAAAAATATCATATCAAACAAGCTCTAATATCTGATATTACTTGGGTTACCGAAGGTGTTTTGCATGGTCAGGGTTGCGTAATTTCAATGCGTGATAGTGGATTGCCTCGTAGAAAATATGTCAACAAAATAATCGAAATAGTAAAACAAAAAAATATGCCTTTTCAACTTGAGGTCGAATCAAGTGGCGGAAGCGATGGCAATATTTTGCATCGCTCTCCTTATCCTATTGACTGGTGCTTTATTGGTGCGCCCGAATCTGATGTGCATAGCCCAAACGAAAAAGTTCATAAAGACGATATTACTAGCATGATTGACATGTACAAATGGCTCATGCAACAATTATAGTTTTGCGGCTTCAATTTTGGTTGTATACTGGTGTAAGTAGTACATTCCCAAGCTTATTAAAACACCAAATAAAATAAAAATCATCCACAAAATGTCATGCCCAAATTTTGCAATAGTTTGCGTAGCTATAATGGGTGAAATAATTTGTGCAATACTCCAAGTCATGCTGTAAACCGAAGCATAGCTACCCTTTTTATTTTCACCAGCTCGTTTTATCATAAAAGTAGTCATAAATGGCATTGCCAACATCTCCGAAACGGTTATAAATAACATAGATAATACCAACCATAAATAATTACTGGCAAATAATAATACAATATAGTTCAACATTAGCATAATTGAACCAAGCACTGCAAACTGAAGGGGCTGCAATTTATTTTCTATTTTGTATATCAACACCATTTCAATAGCTGCCACCGATATGCCATTTAATGCCATCAATAAACCAATTTTTTGTTCACTTAAATGATGAACATCTTTGTAATACAAAGGCATTGTACTAAACATTTGAAAAAAGGCAGTAGCATATAAAATACCCATGAAGGTAAAAAACATATAAGGCATATCTCTATATGGAGAAGTTGATTCAACTAGCTTTTCATTCGTATTTTCTTTTTTAGTTTTAATTTGTTTAATCGAAAAAGCAATGATCAATGCCGATAATATACATGTCATTCCATCTGCATAAAACAAACTCTTATAACTCGATGCAGCCATAAATCCACCTAAAGCAGGACCAATGGAGAAACCCAAATTTACTGCTAATCTGTTTAATGATAAGGACCTTGTAAAATTTTCAGGTTTACTCAAACTGGCTATAGCCGCCATATTTGCAGGCCTAAATGCTTCTCCAAATAAACTAACAAAAAATATACAAATTAATATATAATAAAAATCCGTCAATTGAGCCAGTATAAAAAAGTGTATTCCTCCAATAAATAAACTTCCTACCATTACTTTATAATAACCAATTTTATCCGTCAATTTGCCACCAATTAAAACGCCAATCAATGAACCCAAACCAAACATCGACATGATGCTGCCAGCTTGCTCAACACTAAAATTCAACTTTTTGGTAGCATAAACTGTCATAAATACAACCACCATGGTGCCACATCTATTAATAAGCATAGCAACAGCTAAAAACCACACAGTTTTACTAATACCAGAAAATGCCGCCTTTATGGTGGATAACATGATGAAATAATTATTTATTTTGAATAAAAGTTAAGATGGTACAAGTATCATTAATTTTTTAATTGCTTTGGTGCAAAAAAAATTAAATCAACCTATAAAACAGTTAATAGTAGGAAATAAATTATTGAAATAAAATATTTTTTAACCCAAATACGTTTTTAGAATTTTACTTCTTGAGGTATGTTTTAAACGTCTTATTCCTTTTTCTTTTATTTGTCTAACACGCTCTCGTGTTAAATCAAATTTTTCTCCAATTTCCTCTAAGGTCATTGCTGCTTTACCATCTAAACCAAAAAAACATCTTAATACTTCAGCCTCACGCATAGTTAATGTGGTTAAGGCGCGCTCTATTTCTCTTCTTAATGAATCATTAATTAATTCATGCTCAGGACTTGGACTATCATCACTAATCATTAAATCATATAAATTTCCCGATCCATCGTCACTCGTTGAAAGTGGCGCATCCATAGACACATGCCTTCCTGTGGTGCGCATTGACTCTTTTACATCTTGCTCAGTCATTTCTAACAAATCACTAATTTCTCCTGCGGTTGGCTCACGTTCAAACTCTTGTTCTAGTTTCGAAAATGTTTTATTTATTTTATTGATTGTGCCAATTTTATTCAATGGAAGGCGAACAATTCTGCTTTGCTCAGCTAAAGCTTGTAAAATACTTTGACGTATCCACCATACTGCATAGGAAATAAATTTAAATCCTCTGGTTTCATCAAATCGCTGTGCAGCTTTAATCAAACCTAAATTACCTTCATTTATTAAATCAGGTAAGGTCAAGCCTTGATTTTGATATTGCTTTGACACTGAAACCACAAACCTTAAATTAGCCTTAGTGAGCTTCTCTAAGGCTGCTTGATCACCTTGCTTTATTTTTTTTGCCAATTCAACTTCTTCATCTGCCGAAATCAACTCCACTCGACCTATTTCTGACAAATATTTGTCTAATGATGCCGTTTCACGATTGGTTACTTGCTTGGTAATTTTTAGCTGCCTCATATAATTTATTAAGAGTTTGAGGGTCTTTTTACGGTAAAAAATCGAATTTGTTTCGTAAAAAAAATTTTTTTACGCGCTGATAATGAAGCATTTCAATATATTTAGCCCAAATTAATCAATAAGATATTCAAAAATCGAACTACTTGATTTATACTGATGTGAAATAAGTATTAACCCAAATTTGTTTCACTGCATTTGTCCCAAAATTGTTTATGATCGGCACTTACCCAATGTGAGATTTTAAATTATTGGAATAATTTATTAATTACATTGGTATTACTTGAGTTAATCCCGATTTAGAAAATGGTATCAGATTTGTAAAAATCTGATTTACAATTTCTTTATCGTTTACACATTTCTAAT
>DAORKI010000162.1:0-6241 GCA_035439485.1 Bacteroidia bacterium | reverse complement strand
ATTAATTTCATTTTACTGCACCAATTTTAGTTTGTCTTGTATTAACTTTGAATCAGGTGCATACTCCATTCCCTTCAATAAATATTCCTTTGCCTTCACTTTATTACCTTTATTAAAGTTATACTTGGCTGCCGAAAGGTAACCTCTTTCCACAACTTCTTGCACAGGTGTGATTTTATATTGTGAACACAATGCTTCACTTTTCTTTAAATATGCATCACCTTCAACAATTAATTCATTACTAAAATTTTTATAGGCAAGCTCTAAATAACATGATATTTTTATGTTTTTAGAAGAAATGCTTTTTTCAATAAATTCAAATTTTGCACTATAACTATCCACTAATTTTAAAGCCTTTTCAGCATCTTTAATTTCATTCAATTCTTTATTCAGAGCTTCAAAAATTATTGATTTCAGTGTTTGTTCTTCAGGCTTTATTTTATAAGCCTTTTGCATATAATTGGTTTTATCTACTTGATAAATGTTACGGTATAAAATTGCTTTTAAAATTTCAAAATTAAATATAAATTCAAGATTTAATTTGGTAGCTTTATCAGTAACTTTATGGTAAATTAATAAGTAGTCATCAGTCACCTCCTTTAAAGGAAATTTTGCTTCAATTTGCGTATTTAAAAATCTTGTGTATTCAGAAGTAATTAACTCTCCTGTGATCTCTACATCCTTCATGTTAATGTAACTGCATAAGTATAAAAGCTTATTAAAGTCTAATTTGTTTTCATAATTATATTTTCCAAGGGCATTTACCAAATGATATTTCAAAGTTGCAGCATTCCTGCTGTTAGGTTGAATAAAATATGATTTTTGAATAAAATACACCGCCTCTTGCACCTTTCTTTCATCCGAAGCTTTCAATGATAAATTGCATAACATAACACCGGCCAAATCAATCAATGTATATGATGATAAATTAAAATAGTACTTTTCGAAAAGTGTGTCTGAATATCCTTTTTCAAATTCATTATATGGAATCAATTTTGAATAAAACATCGACTTTGACCATTTGTCTCTAAAATGCTCACTATATCCAAAGCATCTAGCATCAGATGTATTCATTTTTATTTCAATTTTATCTGAACTTGGAAAGGCTTGCAAAATTACTCCACTTTTATTTTCAATAATTTGAAATGGTATATTAAGTTTTGAAAACACCAAACCATACAATGCAGCAGCTGTATAACAATCATAAAAACCCTGCTCAAGTGTTTCTTGAAATGTACAATTAAACTTGCTGGATTTGAGATATGCCTTACTAACAATGGCCTTTATTTGTGTTATTTTTAATTCGTTGTTCCCATCTAAAATTGCTGATTTTATCTGAGTAATTAATTCATCAAACAATTTTATTGAAGGCTCAATCGAAGCACTATCTTCTGTAGGTTTAATCAGTAAAAACAATCGTAATAAGTCAATATTTTTGGACCCTTTATTTAAATTTTGAAATATTGTTTTTTCAGTTTTATTTCTGAATGTAAGGTCACTAAAATAAACCAAGGAATCTTTTTCTTGAGCAAATAATATTGAATTGATAAAAAATAATAAATAACAAATAAAAAGCGCCCTTTTCATAGCAAATAATGTTTAATAGTGAATTAATTTTTGGTCATTTCTTTTGCAGCAGTGTCTAAAGCTTCATACCAATCATTCCCAAATCTTCTAATCAAAGGCTCTTTCAAAAACTGATAAACAGGAACTTTTAGCTCCCTACCTAAAATGCAAGCATCGTTGCACACTTCCCATTTATGATAGTTTACCGCAGTGTAAGTTTTATATTGTGTTATTCTTATAGGGTATAAATGACATGATATAGGCTTTTTGAATTCTACTACCCCATCATTATATGCTTTTTCAATACTGCATTTGGCAACCTGTTGCTCATCAAAATAAACAAAAGCGCAATGCTTATTACCATCAACCAAGGGTGTAACATCATCTCCATCTTCATCAACAACATTTAATCCCAGTTGTTCAATTGCAGCAATGCCTTCAGAAGGAATATATGACTTAATTTTTGGATATATTTCTTTTAAAATTAATATTTCTGATTTTTCTAATGGTGCTCCACTATCGCCTGCAACGCAGCATTCACCTTTACAAGCATTTAAATTGCATACAAATTTTTTTCTTACAATATCGTCCGAAACTAATGTATCTTCTATAGCTATCATAATTTAACCGAATAATATTGAAAAAGCTTCTTCAATTTTAGAAACTTGAATAACCTTAATTTTTGAACTCATATAATCACTTGACAGTTTATTGTATTTTGAAATCATTATTTGCTCAAAGCCCAATCGTTCAGCCTCTGCTATACGTTGTTCCACACGATTTACAGGTCTTATTTCGCCACTCAAACCTACTTCCCCTGCAAAGCAAATGGTGGCATCAATTGAAATATCTTCATTTGAAGATAAAATGGCACATATAAGTGCTAAATCAATAGCGGGGTCTTCTACTTTTAATCCACCTGCTATGTTTAAAAATACATCTTTAACCCCCAATCTAAAACCACATCTTTTTTCTAGAACTGCCAAAAGCATACTTAATCTTCTTAAGTCATAACCAGTTGCCGAACGTTGAGGAGTTCCATATGCAGCTGTGCTAACTAAAGCTTGGGTTTCTATTAACATGGGACGTAATCCTTCTAAAGTAGCTGCTATTGCAACACCACTTACCGATTCTTCTCTTGCGGTTATTAATATTTCTGATGGATTATTTACTTCTCTTAATCCAGTTCCTTGCATCTCGTAAATGCCCAATTCATTGGTGCTCCCAAATCTATTCTTAGTAGTACGTAACAACCTATAAACATGGTTTCTTTCTCCTTCAAACTGTAAAACAGTATCTACAATATGTTCTAACACTTTTGGACCAGCTAAACTGCCATCTTTGGTAACATGACCAATTAAAAATATCGGTATGCTCGACTCCTTGGCTAACTTCATTAACTCGGCTGCACATTGCCTTATTTGCGAAACACTTCCAGGTGATGATTCCATACTTGGTGAATATAATGTTTGAATGGAATCAATCACAATCAATGATGGCTTAATTTCATCAGCTTTAGATATAATGTTTAATGTGGAGGTTTCAGTATAAATATAACAGTGATGGTTAGTAAGTCCAATTCTTGATGCTCGCATTTTTATTTGCTGCTCACTTTCTTCTCCTGAAACATAAAGTACCTTTAAATTATTTTCCTGTAATGCCAATTGTAACATTAAGGTGGATTTTCCTATACCAGGCTCTCCTCCAAATAAAACGATTGAACCTGGAACTATTCCCCCGCCTAAAACACGCGATAGTTCTTTATCTTTTATTTCAATCCTTAATTCAGTGTTTTCACCAATTTCATGAACCAAAACTGCTTCACTGTTTTTTTTATGATAAGAAGTTTTTGAAATAGCAGCGTTTGTAGTTGGTTCGTTCTTTTCTATAACTTCTTCAACATAGGTATTCCACTCATTGCAACTTGCACATTTACCTACCCACTTTGGCGATTGAACACCACAATTCTGACAAAAATAAACTGTCTTTAACTTCATCCCTCAAAGGTATATAATTTTGAATCAATTTATAGGTTCAACTCATGGTAATAATGTGAAATAAAACAAAAAACAATTTTTATCCTTAAATTATTACAATTATTTCGTATTTCAATTCGAAGGTTATACGAAAGTGAAATGGTCTTTAGACCATTTCAAACTGAGGTAAATGCCGATGATCATTTGTTAGACCAAATTTATTTGGTCTATTACAAATATCATATCGGTATAAAATCATAATATTGGTTGAATAAATTTCTAATGCGTAAATTGGGTTAAATTGGGTTTAAGTGACTCGGAATTAAGCAAAATATAGTGGTGATGGCTTTAACTAATGAGTTGGTATTAAATCTACTTTTCATAACTCCTTCAATATTTTTTATCTCAAATTTTGAAAGCACAAAATATTTGACTTGCTTTGAACAATGTTTACATTAAAGATTAAATATTTCATCACTTTCTTAGTGTTAATTCTTACATTAAATAGAAACTATGCTATAGAAGCCGATACACTTTCTAATTCAAACTTTTATAGTGTAAGCTCAATTTCGCCTGATTATTGTTTTATCACCATTAAAATTCGTCCTGATGAATCAGGAAAACATCATAACTGGGAGCATTATTACATTAATCAAAAAGGCAACTTGGGATATCGATTTGCCCAATTATTTGGCTGGCAAAAAAATAAAAATTGGGGTTTTGAGCTTGGCGCTGAATTGTCGCGCAAAATTATGACAGTTGATTTTGCTAATAATGACGACATTCCTGAAGTTCGACAAAAAAATAGCAATGATTTGCCTATATTTTATCGAACTGTATTTAATTCAATTAATGTTCCTATAAGAATTGTTTATACCGCTGGCAAAAATAAATGGAAATTTTTTAGCTTTTTCGGCATAAATAAAACTTTCTGTTTCAATTTGTATCAAGAACAAATAACATTTAACAATGACCACCTCGAATCTAGGCAATTAGTGCGAGGTGATTTTGGTGCAAAGAAAGTATTTTCTGCCTCAGATTGGGGCGCTGGGCTGAAGTACTATGTTACAAAAAAAACGCAGATAAGAATCAATGCTGCAGTGCAAAGAAGTTATGCCTCTGT
The DNA here is from genome assembly GCA_035439485.1 of Bacteroidia bacterium. Taxonomy (GTDB): domain Bacteria; phylum Bacteroidota; class Bacteroidia; order UBA4408; family UBA4408; genus CAIKXD01. Next base: position 1,576 of record DAORKI010000162.1, on the reverse strand, counting down.
AAAATCAAACAACAAAAAAATCTTATTTTGGAGCAGTGGATTATCAATAGGATATGTTTATTCTTGGTAAATATTTTTAGCCTTATTCTATTTACTGCACCTATAAAGACAGCAATGGCTATAATTGGTTTGTTAATGAAGTATTAAGTGTGTTCCTTTATATTGGTTTCAGATTTGATTGGATTACAGAAAGTGATGTTAATGAACTTCATGATGGGCCATCCAATGGTTTACGCTCAATTATGGAGGAAAAAGACAGATTTTTTTAGTTTAATACAGCAATTAAATATGATGTTTACCACAAAAGGTCTTCAGCCCAAAGCGATATGGATAGCTCAATATATTATAACTGAATAAAAATTATAGGTGTTTTAGAGGGTAACGAAAATGGAGACTTAAATAAGTATTTATCCATCAAAAAGATGACAAAAATAACCTATGGATGGCAATTTATACCATTTGCAGATTAATAGCTATTGAAATATAATAATTCCAAAATTTAATTTTGAATGTTTCACCATCAAGGTAAAAATAGAACATTGAAGCACAATATGGCACTTGCCTCGTTACTTGCCTTTGTGGCTGGGCTTGTAAACGTAGCAGGATTTTTATCGGTGCAAAAATTAACAACCAATGTTACTGGGCACTTTGCTTATTTTATTGACGAAATTTTTAAATTACAATTTTTAAATGGATTTATTTATTTCTTGTATATTTTTTTCTTTTTTTTAGGTTCATTTATTTCAAGTTTTTTGGTTGAAATTGTCTCAAAGAGAAATAAAAATTATGTCTTTATCGTACCTGTTATTTTTGAAAGTATAATTTTATACATGATTACTTTTTCAGGTATGCAATTCGCCACCAATTACTCAAATGTTATAGCCTTTAGTTTGCTATTTGCTATGGGATTACAAAATTCATTAGTAACCGTTATTTCAAATGCAGCAGTTAGAACTACGCATCTCACAGGCCTTTTCACCGACCTTGGAATAGAACTCTCACAACTCTTTTTTTACAAACACGCTAAACAAAAGCAAAAATTGGTTTCGTCAATTAAATTAAGGTTAACCATTATCAGTACTTTTTTTATTGGCGGTATCCTTGGCGCTATTTTATACACTCCTTTAGGTCTAGGCGTATTGTCTATACCCGCCACAATGTTAATTTTAGGTATTTATATCGATAGCCGAAAATGGTAATGCAATAGTCTTCAAAAATTCCCCATTCCCCATTCAAAAATTCACCTTTCAAAAATTCCCCATTCACCATTCAAAAATTCACCATTCCCCATTCACCATTCAAAAATTCCCCATTCACCATTCACCATTCAGCATTCCCCATTCAAAAATTCACCATTCACAATTCACCATTCACCATTCACAATTCACAATTCACAATTCACAATTCACCATTCAAAAATTCCCCATTCACAATTCACCATTCACAATTCACCATTCACCATTCACAATTCACAATTCACAATTCACAATTCACAATTCACCATTCAAAAATTCACCAATTAAAAATTCACCATTCACCATTCACAATTCACCATTCAAAAATTCCCCATTCCCCA
>DAORKI010000161.1:0-6253 GCA_035439485.1 Bacteroidia bacterium | reverse complement strand
ATCATTTGTTAGACCAAATTTATTTGGTCTATTACAAATATCATATCGGTATAATAGCTCTCAAGAAGAAAAAATAGCATGTTGTATACTAAGGTCTTTTCATTTTCACATTTCTATACCTAACGGAATCTAATTGAACTTACCCATTGACCTACAACCTATTCCACCACAAGCAATTTGCCAGTATATTTTTCCATTTTGTTATCTGCATTATAATCCAACTCTACTAAGTAAATAGCATGAGCCACTATAGGCATAAAATTATTCGAGTAATTGTTGCTTTGATAGACTATTTGCCCCAATGCATCAAACACATGTAAGCTGCTGTTTGCAGGTAAATTATTGATGATAAAATTTTGATTTTTATTGATAATGCTTGGTACAATTAATTCAAAGGCTTTTATGGAAATCTTAAGGCTGTCGCTTACAATGCATCCGTTATTATCTATAGCTGAGAGAGAATAAGCACCTTCGGAATAAATTGATAATTGATTATTGACAATTGATAATTGCGAGCTCTGATAATTGTTGTATTGATTAGAAAGATTGATGCTGTAAGGAAAAGCACTTGCATAAAGTGCGGTATCATTTGGCAACAATTGTGCTGTTTCTTGCACAAAATTGACTTGAATGTTGCCATTGGCAATGCAATTAAAAGTATTGGTAACGGTAACACTATAATTACCTGTTTCATTCACGGTAATGCTTGGTGTAATGCTTTGGTTGTTCCAAGTGTAGGAGTTATGATTGCCTGCATTTAAAGTAATTTGTTGGCCAATACACAACGTAGTATCATTGCCTAAATTTACTTGAGGGTTAGGTGCTAATGTTAAAGTAATGGTATCGGTAACAGAGCCACATAAATGCTCGGCTGTTACAAAGTAAATACCAGGCAAAAGTACATCGGTAAAACTAGTATCACTCCCAGTGCTCCATAGGTAATTGCTAAAAGTATTTTCATATTGTGGTAAAGGCCGCAAGCGTTGTGGGAATTGATAATCACAAAGTGTTTTATCAGTGCCAAGCATTTGGTCTAAGCCAAAAGGATTAAACACATTTACCTGTATGGTATCTGTAACTGTGCCGCACCAATTGCTGGCAGTAACCCAATATGTGCCGGCTTGTGTAATGTTAATGATTCTTGTGGTATCTCCTGTGCTCCATAAATAATTGTCAAAACCTGGGTAGGCTTTTAAAGTTTGGTTAAAGTTGGTTTGTGGGCAAACTAAAGTATCATTGCCATGTAGGGCTTTGAGTTCGATAAGGGAGACATCATCAAGGTAGTAATAACTGCTATATTGATTTAATGTGTTAAAAATTACTTTTGTTGTATCTGAGTTTATTTTTGATTTAAAATTGCCTAAGTTCACATATTGCTCTGTACCGTTTGCAATAAAGGAACCTTTAACCTGCGTCCAATTTATTTTATTAGTGAGTGGGTTAGATGATACACTATTCGCTATTTGTGGTGTAATTTGATCCAGTAACTGTCCAAAGCTACCATTAGGTAGCGTATTTGTAAATGCCATTCCAAAATCATTACAAAATGTTGCAATAGTATCAGCGGGTGAAACAAAAAAAGAACCATAATATTTTGTTCCCTCTTTTAAACTAATGTTCAAAATGCCAGAAATATAATCCCTGAAATCTGCTAAATTCCACGTTTCAACTCCAGCATAATTGTTTCCGCTTAATGGAAATTGAAATCCAAACTGATTTTGTGGGACATAATAACCACTTAACATACAATTGGAGTATATATCAGCACTTGAAAAGGTAAACCAATTAAAATAATTTATACTACTTAAAATAGCAGGACCCACCCAACATGTATCAATTACCTCAAAACTTGGGTTGGCTATTAAGTTTGTTTGTGCTTTGCTGGTATTAATGTTCAATACAAGTAGCATTAAAATGATGAAATTTTTCATAAGAAAAAACCATGCTATGAAATACTAAACCTCATAGCATGGTTAATTAAATTAATCTATTAAACTCAATTGTTTTACTGCTAAATTATCATTGTTAAATACTTTTATCAAGTACAGCCCTTTTGGTAAATCCTTTAAATCAAAAGATTTTCTGTTACTTGCATGAGTATAATCCAACAAAACAATTTGCCCTATGGCATTGCTAATTTCTACTCTGGTAATTAGATCGTTGCTTTCTAAAGTTACCATGCTATGTGAAGGATTAGGATACAACTTAATTTCATTTGCAAAAGTGCTATTGCTGTATTCATTTCCTAATAAATAATCTAAATCGTGTTCTTCTGTAGGGTCGTATTCGTATTCCCAAACAATTGGAGGGCCTGTTCTTTGGTTATTAGCATCTGCATGCACAGTTTCGCAGGCATTGATAAACGATGCACTTCTAGGGTTTATTTTTAACATTAAAGCTCGCGCTACAAATACGGCTGGGCCTTTATCGAATGGGCAATCCCAGGCAAGGGCTGTTAATGTTTCCATATCTATTGTATTAAAATTATAATCAGTAAAGCTAGAATCTAATTCCGAAATGGCAGCATCAATTGTTTTTTCGTTTACCCATTTAAATTGTTCTTCAATGGCATTAAAGGTGCTTATGGCTTGATTTTCTGCACGCAATTGACTTAAAAAAAGCGAATCTCTGTGGGTGCTATCATTCATTTGTTTACCTATGTGCTCTAAACGCCCTGCTGAGGCTTGCTGCATACTGTCGATAAACTGTTGCAAACTATATTGATTGGCCAAACTTGAATCGGCAAGCGCGCGGATGTATAATTGGTATTGTAACCACCAATTGGTTTCCTCGTTATACTGTGGGCTTTGGTAATTACCATTTACAATTTGCTGAATCATAGTTTCATCGCCATCGCTGGTATCGGCAATCGCTAAGCAAACATCGTGATAAGGATTATTGCTCGGGCTGTATAAATTGGCATAGTATATTGGACCTACTGCCGGGGAAACAGGATCCGGTTGTAAATTAAAAGTATTAATCCCCATATTATTATTAGCATAAAAAGGTAAAGGTTTAAACACTGTATGTGTGCCAGCAGGTCTTACATTCATTTCATTACTCATTAACGTACTATTCTGGTTTAGTGTATGCCAATAGGTACCGCCCATCCAATCGGTATTTACACCATAAGGACCTGTCCATACATTATCGCTATACATATTAGGTTGTTGTAAACCAGTTATGGCACTATTAATAATATAGCCCCAATAATTTCTGCGGAAATTGTTATTAAATATTTTACTATCAGAACAATCGCCATTTAAAAACACACCACTTGCTGTACGTTCCATAACATTGCAACTTACAGTTGTTTTAGGGGTATATTCTAACCTTATACCATCTACCCACCAATTGTTGCGGTGTGCAGCCCTGATGGTATTATTGGTGATGGAATTTTTTTGGCTGTTTTCAACTTTTATGCCAGCACCATAAACTGCCAACGGATCAGTACTTAGGTCAATTTCATTGTCATCAATAGTAAGATTGTAAACTAAATTGGTAGTAATTCCAAACTTAACTTTCTCTATATCATTGTGCAATATATTCGTTGAGAGTGTTGGTTTACTGAACTCCATAATATTGATACCAGTGCTGTATAAATAACTTTGAGGAGTATAAGATTCATTAATTTCATTAAAGGTAATGTCTTTTGTTATTTTAGGATTATCAAAAATTAGAATATTATGGTCTTGCACATCTTTTAGGCTATTGTGATTAACATCATAAAATCCATTTGAAGCATAGTTTTGAAACAATTGCATGCCATTTGACTCTATGTTTAACATATCATTATTGGTAATTACGGCATTCATATTTCTGTACAAATAAAAACCACCATAGCTATTGGTTACAATATTTCTTGCTGCACCAGGTCCGCCAATAGTAGCAAGTAAGCCATTTGAAACGCTTCTGCCAGCAGCACACACAGCAGTTCCTTTAGGGCAGCGGCAATCACATTCATAGTTAGTGCTTTGTGAGCCTGCATCAAATTTAATATTTTGAAATAAATTGTTATGCAAGGTAAAATTACTTTGAACAGAAAGTACACCAAACAATAAATTATCAAATATATTTTGAAAATTGACGGAAGCTTCACCAATTGTTACTGTTGGGATATTTCGGTTTAAGAAAATGCCTACAGCCGACATTTCACCAGCGTATGGGCTCAACAACAATTCATCATTTGAATAAGTTCCAACTCTACATTCTAAAACCGTGTTTTTAATAGATAAATTTGAGGGTGAAGTATGATTCCAAATTGCCAATCCAAAGTAATTTTTGTTAAACCTTACCTTAGCACCAGAAGCTCCAAAATTTAAATGACTATTGGCACCCGTAAATACGCCAATTTCTGCATCTTGAATAATACATCCACTATTCAAAACTAAACTGGCACCTCCAGATACAAAAATGCCTTGCCACATTTCTTTGCATGCTGCTTTAAGCACCGAGCCGTCTTGAATAGTTAAAGTATAGCCTGGAAGCACCCCAATGCTTGTTTGAGGCATTAAGTCAATTATTAGGTTATTTGTAATAGTTAAATCCATATCAACAATAATATTTCCACCCAAAACCACGTTATAATAAGGGCCTCCAGTACCAGTCCAATTAGTAACAAAGAACCCTGGACTTAAAATATTACTATTAGGTAACAAGTTAGCAAATAATTGGCTTAAATATATATCATCTGTTGAAGTATTAGTATCATCAAAACCATTTGCAAAAAAGGTATACTCGGTGCCTGTAGCACAACATGGTTCAATAGATAAATAACCAGTTTGTAAACAGGTAAAATTGGAGGAGCTTACCTCAATTAATCCTCCACCTGGCCATATACTGGGATCCCATGTAATTATTACCTGAGTTCCTGTTGCTGAACTCGGGCTTCCACCTATGATGTTCCAATTATATATTGCACCAGCAACTGGATTGTCAATATTATAAGTCATTGTATTTCCGTTACAATTACTCGCGTTTCCTATAATTTCAATTGTTTGCTCTGGAATTACAGTTACAATTAAATTATCTGATCCAGGGCAACCGTTACCTGGAAAGTTTCCTTGTGCAGTGTATACAGTAGTTATATTTGGTGCAGGAATTGTTAATGGATTTCCAGAACCAATAAAAATTCCATTGGAAAACCATTCTAAATATGCATATTGCGGTATTACTGCTGCTAAATCAATAGTGGAGGTGCCTTCGCAAATGGTTAAATCAGTTGTAGAAACAGGAACCGAAATGTAAATTTTGTATTGTTGATAATATTCTACTGCACCACATACATTTTCTAAGTGTAAAACAACATTATAAATACCAGGAATAAACATTGGATTATAACCCAAATTTATATTAAACATAACTGCTGGTATTGGTTGTGGACCATTTCCATTACCTAAATCAATCCATGAAGTATTTATATCATACGGCCAACTATTCACATCTAATGAAAATTTAATAATATTTGAAAATTTACAACCATTAAATGGTGGCACAAAATTCCCTGAAGGCATACCGCCTATAACAATAACATGCAAATAATCATTTTGACATACGCTACTTGTTTCAATAAAATTCCCATTGACTTCTGTACCAATAACATAATAGAATTCATACTCACCCACATTTGAAAATGTGAAACTTTGGTAATTTGAACCTTGACTGTTATTTGCAATATTACTTGCAAACATAACATCATTACCGTTTAAAATATAATGCCATTGAATTAAATTACTTCCAACAGGCCCGTTTAAAATCCAATTATAAGCAAATAAATTTGTTGTCTCACCTTGGCATACTGTTACAGGGTTATCAAAATTTGCATCATCAAAAAAAATATAATCATCACAACTTGCTAATGTTATTTGTGTATTAGCTAAATAAAATATAAAAAGTAAAATTATTTTTATTTTCTGTCTAAAAAAAATTAAATTTGAGTGCCCCCCCCCGGTGGGATTTTGGTGCTGATTATACCAATATTATTCGTGTTTTTTGAACCTTTATTAAAGGGCTTTAAGAGTTTGTAAGCTGTAAAATTTTTCATAAAAATTAATGTTTAGGATTAATAAGTAGATACTTTTTTACCAAAGTATGTTGCCTCGCCATTGCAATCTAGGATTATTTGCTTTCAGTTGCGAGGTTAAACCAGCAAATAAGATGATGCAATGCAACGTGCAGATGAGATATGGTTTTGCATAGATAAAATAAATTATTGAAATACACAATAGGCATTTTAAATGCAAACAACAAAAAG
>DAORKI010000160.1:0-6314 GCA_035439485.1 Bacteroidia bacterium | reverse complement strand
TTTATGAGTATGTTGGGCATGTCGTTTTTAAATGAAATAGTCATAGAAAATGTGAATCTTAAACCTGCTGATATTTTAAATAAATTACGTAAAAAAATAACTAGTGCTTTAGAGCATGGGGGAAGTGGAAATATTGAACAAAAAGATGGAATGGATATGGCCCTTTGTGTATGGCACAAAAAAAATAACCTATTACAATATGCCGGTGCCAACAACCCAGTATGGATTATACGCCCCATTAAAGATACTCGTTCGCATGAAATAATTGAATTAAAAGCCAACAGAATGCCTGTTGGCTATCATACTGAGGCCAAGGATTTTACTGAAACAAATTTTCAATTGCTTCATGGCGATGCTATTTATAGTTTTACCGATGGTTTTGTAGACCAATTTGGTGGACCTGATGGTAAAAAGTATAAGTCAAAAAAATTTAAAGAATTATTATTAAGCCTGCAGCATTTAAATATGAAAGAACAAGCGTTGATGATTAACAAAGAATTTAATGATTGGCGAGGCAACAATGAGCAAATTGATGATTTATGTTTGGTTGGAATTAAAGTGCTTTAAGATTAAATGAACAATTAGAAAAATGCCTCCCATCATTGCTTGTATTTACAAATTAATTAAAAATAAATCGCAGAAATTAATGCTAATTTTTTGCCTATTTTTTACACAAATAAATCAATTGATTGCCGTGGAATCTAATTTAAAAATTACAAGTGTTAGAATCAATAAACATGATGTTAATTGGGCTAGTTTAGTAATGAATCACCTTGGAGATTACTCCAAGTTAAATGAAGAAGGATTGCCAGATAACCTAGAACTTAAGTTTAAGGCAAAAGAAATAAATTTTATATATAAAAGGTCATCAAACTCCAATTTAACCTATTTATACAAATTGGAAGGCTTGCACAAAAATTGGGTACAAACAGACACCTCAAGCTGGATTAATTTTGTTGGCTTAAAACATGGAAGATATCGACTTTTGATCAGAGAATTAGAGAATAACCATATTATAAAAGAAGTTTCGTATTCTTTTTACAACAATTTAAACATTTATTTTATAGGTAATGATATTATAGGCCTTTTGATAGCTTCTTTAATAATTTACTTTACTATTAAATTAAAATAAAAATATATTTGTAAGAAAGCCAATTGTACTTACAAAATACGCCCTTTAAAATATATTTATAGCTATAAATTCAAAAGGTATATTTTTAGCTAAAAAATCAGAAGGTTTCTATAAGAATTGTAATTACATTGGTTTTTATGGCAGACAAAAATTAATTTGGGATATCACAAATTAAGATTATCCACAACTCAGCATAGGTTCATGCTGAATCGCTAAGGCAAGGGTATACCAATACGTTGCTAAAACGGGATTACACTTAATGCCAATAATACTTTCAATTTAGCCTAAATGAGCTAATTTATAATAAGTAAAGGTATTAGTTGGACTAAAAAATAAATGCAATTGGTATAAGATCAACACGCAGGTGATTCCTTTTGATAAATGCGAGATTTAGAAGAGTGCAAGTGCTCAATTTATTTTGGGAGCTCACTAAAAATAAAATTGGTAAAACGAATTTATTCCATATTTTGGGTTAAACTAATACTGCGTGAGGGATTGAGGCATTTGTTTGAGCTCTTTTTGTCTATTACAACACTTTGTAATAGGCAAAAAAGCGAGTGGTGAAAGCCCGGCCGCTTTTCATTTTTTTTTGATATAGTTTAATTATACCGATATGATATTTGTAATAGACCAAATAAATTTGGTCTAACAAATGATCATTGGCATTTACCTCAGTTTGAAATGGTTTAAAGACCATTTCACTTTCGTATTACATATTGAATGTCAATTAAAAAAAATGGAAAGAGAGCACGCCCATAAATGGATGAAATGGTTGGTGTTTTATAAATTATTTGAGTTATACATTAATGACCACTTGGTGTTACTTGATTAAATGCTATGCCTTGTTTATGCAATATTCCTTTTACTACAATAGCGTAAAAAGCCAAATAGGCAAAGCAAACTACTCCAACCCAATAGCTTGCTTGTATATTACTGTAATCGGCCACAAAGCCTTGTAGCCAACTTACAATTCCACCTCCCATTATCATCATAATTAAAAAGCTGCTTCCTTGGCTTGTGTGTTTTCCTAAACCACTTATGGCTAAGGTAAATATGCATGGCCATAGTGTACTGCAAAATAAACCTACACTAGTAAAAGCATATACACTTAACATGCCATCGGTTAACATTCCAATAATAATACCTGAGGCACCAAGCAATGAAAAAATAAATAACATGCGCCATGGATTTCCTTGGCTCATGAGATCAGCTACGATTAAAACAAGCACTACCACTGCATATACATAAAATGGTGATAAATCGTGTCCAGCAAATGCGTTTACTCCTAAAAATAATAGAAAGGCCAAATAAGGCATGAGTATCTTTAATAGTTTTTGGGTTTTTATATTATCGCTCAAAACCTCAACAGCACCTGCCCAACGCCCTATCATTAAACTGGCCCAATATAATGAAATGTAAGGTGCTATATCTTTAGTAAGTAAGTTCAAATGCTTTTCCATGTATGCTGGAAGATTACTTGCAGTAGACACTTCAACACCAACATAAACAAAAATGGCTATCATACCTAAAACCAATTGTGGGTATTTTAATGCTGAACCACGATCAATTATACCTTCACTATTACTTTCGGCAATGGCATCGGGTTTATCGGGTAAGCTCGAAAGTTTTAGCAATAAAGCTACTAATAAAAATGCCAAGCCTAAAATTAAGTAAGGGATTTTGACACTTTCAATACTCATTTCAGTTTGAGTTGAGGTGCTTGCACCAAATATAGCAAAGCTTACAATTAGTGGACCTATGCTTGTTCCAAAATTATTTACACCACCTGCCAAGGTTAATCGCTGCGATCCTGTTTGCACTGGTCCGAGTGATATAGCTAAAGGATTAGCCACCGTTTGTTGTAAAGAAAACCCTAAAGCAACTATAAATAAACCAGCCAACATGAGAGGAAATGAGTTTGTATTTGCAGCAGGATAAAACAAAAGAGTACCTAGAGCAGAAATTAAAAGTCCTAATGATAGTCCATTTTTATATCCAATTTTGTTTACAATATCTTCCTTTAACAATAAAGAAATTCCCATATAAATAAGAGAACCTACCGTATAGGCAATATAAAACGCTAATGAAACCAATTGACTTTGGCCTTGACTTAAATTAAATGCTTTTTTAAAAACAGGAATTAAAATATCATTACTTGCAGCTACAAATCCCCAGAAAAAGAATACTGTTACTAGAGTAAATAATGCTTTGTAGTTTGTTTTTAATATTGTTGTTGATGGATGTATGGTGTTCATATTAATTCAAGATAAAAATAATTATAGGCGAATATTCAATTTATTTTTCTTAAATAATAGCTTTATGCAAATTCTATCATGAATTTGTTAACAAACAATGTTAATAGCTAACACTTAACCAACAGTTAAGACCGAATTAATTTTGAAATGAAAGTAACTCATTAGGTAACTAAGCAATTGCCTCAGGTTGCATTAATTGTGATTGGTATTGTTCAAAATACTCTCCCTTTAAGGCAATTAATTGTTCGTGCGTTCCTTGTTCTACCAATTGATGGTTTGATATTACAATTAGTTGGTTGGCATGCTGTACCGTGCTTATACGATGACTGATATATATTACTGTATTATTGTTAAGTCGATTTTTTAAGTTCTGTAATATTCGATTTTCAGTACTGGTATCAACAGCACTTAAGCAATCATCTAAAATGAGCATTCTAGGATTTTTAATGAGGGCACGTGCTATGCTTAAACGTTGCTTTTGCCCTCCGCTTAAGGTAACACCTCTTTCACCTATAACAGTTTGAAATCCTTCACTAAATCCCTTGATATTTTCAAGAATATCAGCATCATTTGCTACTTCATCAACTCTTTGTTTAAGTATCTTTTCTTGCTCATCAATACCAAACACAATGTTGTTGTAGATACTTTCTGAAAATAAAAAAACATCCTGGGGCACGTAACCAATACTTTCGCGCAAATGATTTATTTCGTATTGATTAATGTTAATCTCATTAATTAAAATTTCCCCTTCATCAACATCGTACAGCCTTGCCAATAATAGGGCTATGGTTGTTTTACCGCTTCCAGTTTTACCTGTTATACCAATACTTGTGCCTGTTGGGACATAAAAACTTATGTTGTTAAGTGCTTTAATTCCTGACTCTGGATAAGTAAATGATACATGATTAAATCTAATGCTTATTGAATCTCCCTTATTGAGTATGAGTTTGCCATTTTTTAATTCATTTTTTGTATTTAAAAACTCATTAATTCTTTTTTGTGAAACCGCAGCCTTTTGTATAATTGAACTTACCCAACCAATAGAGGTAACAGGCCATGTCAACATGTTTACATAAATTACGAATTCTGCAATATTTCCTAAGGTAATGCTCCCATTGATGTATTGTTTACCGCCAATATAAATAGTAATTATAGTACTTGCACCAATCAATAGTGTAATTACTGGAGCAAATAATGAGTCAATACGCATTAGCTTTAACGAAAGCGATTTAAAAGTTAATGATTCCGTTAAAAATTCTCTTATATTTTGATCTTCTCTATTAAATGATTTTATGACTCTAATTCCCGCAAAAGAACTTTGACTTGCAGAAGATAAATTTGACAATTGAGCCTGCACTTTACTACTTTTATGATTGATAATATTACTAATAAAATAAATTCCAATAGATAAAAATGGTAATGGGATTAGCACTAACAACGTTAAATAAGAATTCACCTTCCACATTACTCCTATTACTAAGATAAAAAGCACTATTAAATTTAATGCATACATCACTGCTGGCCCAATGTACATACGAACTTGACTTACATCCTCACTTATGCGAGCCATTAAATCACCTGTTCTGTTTTGTTTGTAAAACGATAACGGTAAAATTTGATAATGCTTATAAATTTCATTTTTCAAATCATACTCTATATGTCGACTCATGACAATAATAGTTTGGCGCATGAAAAACATAAATACACCTTTAATTAGCGTAGTGGCGATAATGATGAGAAAAAAAATAAAAAAAATGGCAAAAAATTGTTCCAATAAATAAGACTGAATATGAGATCCTGATGATTGTTGATTAAGCCAAACTGCTTCATGCAAATAATCTATGGTATATCTAGTTACTTGTGCTGGATAAATAGCAAATAGGTTGGATAAAATAATAAAAATAAAACCTCCTAAAAGATGGAATTTATATTTGAAAAAGTATTTGTTAAGATGTTTTAGTGAGCCCATAAAAGCGGTGTAAAATTAACAAATTAGACTGTATAAGCTTGTTAAATTTGAATAACTTTTTATAGTTAATAAGTATCCTAATTTGTTGAAATAACAAATTTGAATTCATTTAGTTTTGCCACTTAATGCAATTGTAAAGGTGGATAAACAATTTATCATAGAGTGGATCGTATTTCCTTTGGTCATATTTGCCTCAAGAGCCACAGATGTTAGTTTGGGCACATTAAGAAGTGTACTTGCCAATAAAGGGATGAAAAAAATGGTTCCATTTATTGGCTTTTTTGAGGTATTATTTTGGCTTTTTGCTATAAGTACGGTAATGAAAAACTTAAGTAATTTTATGTGTTATTTAGGCTGGGCGGGTGGATATTCTACAGGAATATATATTGGATTATCAATTGAAGAAAGGCTAGCAATAGGAACACAGGTGATTAGAGTTTTTACTCAAGAAGATATTACTAAACTAATAGATTCTTTAGTTCAAAAAAACTATAGTTACACGGTATTAGATGGAGAAGGAAAAAAAGGAGCTGTTAAACTAATTTTTATTGTAGTTAAACGTAAAAATGTAAAAGATGTCACTGAAATTATACATCGCTTTTCACCACAGGCCTTTTACAGTATTGAAGACATTAAAAGAGCCAAAGGCTTAGCTAATGCAAATCATCCTGCCAGTCAATCGAAACAAAGTTTTTTTAAAGGTTTATTACCTTTTAGCAAATAATAAGAAATTTTTTGTCGATACAGTGCTAAATTAAATATAAACCGAATTCATGTAACATGCCTATTTCTCTGTCTCAGCGTAATAAAACTCTTCCTTTAATTAGATTAATTTTATGCCAAATTACTAAAGTAAAATTCTTATTAAATAGTCGTCCCTCAAAAAGTCCAATTCCTATAGGTCTATTGGATTTACTAAATAATTCGTAAAAATAAATTACCAAGAATTTGATATAAT
>DAORKI010000159.1:0-6318 GCA_035439485.1 Bacteroidia bacterium | reverse complement strand
GGTTGACAGTTTAGCGCATCGCAAACCCGCCCTGCGTTTAGCCCGAAACCGTTATAAGCAACCAATCTCGCGAAAACATGACGGACAGAAGCTACCTTCGACCAAAAAAGCCCACGCGCGCAACCGCACATTTTGGCACTTCTGTATTTTGCCAACCTCAAAAGGCAAGCGCACAAAATACAAAAGAGCCAAAATTCACCAACCGCACGCCAACCCCAAAGCTTGTAAGGTGGTTTGATTTATATGGTGCTTTTTTTCAACCACCTTGACTTTTTAATTGACTCATTTTTTTTTTAATTCAATTATTAATCTTAATTTTATTCTTATGAAAAATATAATATACTTTTTTCTTTTTTTCTGTTTCGCTGCAAAGGCGCAAAACAATGCATTAGTTCAAATTTGGACAAATCAAAACGGAAATCAATCAGGCAGTTTCAAGAACTTTACAATTCAAGATAAGTTTGGAGCAACTTATGTTGCGGGTGCGCATAAGAATAATGCTGCTACACATGACGGTTATATTTCAAAACTTAGTGCACAAGGACAAACCATTTGGACATATAATTATACAGGCACAGGAAACGGTGATGATGTTGTTCTAAGTGTTAAATTCGACAATTATAAAAATATTTATTTAACAGGTACAACTTATAAAAGTGCAACCAATAATTATGACCTCTTTTTAGTAAAGCTTGACAAAGATGGAAATCTATTATGGAGTGAGACATATAATGGAACAGCCAGCAGTATGGACAGCGGGGGCGATATTGTTCTCGACACATTGGGCAACATTTTTGTTGTCGGAGCATCAATGAATTCTGGAACTTTAGTTGACTTTGTAGTATTAAAATATGATAGCATCGGAAATCAAGTATGGGAAAATCAATATGACTATGCCAACTTTAATGATGCGGCAAATAAAGTTATTTTAATTGGAGATTCAATTTATATTAGTGGAGTTAGTCAAAGTGCTCCAAATAATTGGGATTTTACAACAATAACTGTGAGTGCAATAGATGGTAACATCGGAAATGCTGTTCGCAGCGGAGGCAGTGGCAATGGAATAGACAAGTTAAATGCAATTACTTATGATAACAATGGAAATATATATTTAACAGGTGCAGTATTAAATGCAAACAATAATTATGATGCTCGCACTATTAAATTAAATCCCAACTTATCAATAGTTTGGAGTAAAGATTATAACGGTATAGACAACCTTGATGATGAAAGTAATGATGTAAAAGTCGACAGTATCGGCAATGTTTATATTGCTGGATACTCAACAAAAACTGGTGAGTCAAAAAACATATTACTTATTAAGTATAATAGCTCAGGTGATACGATATTCACGAAGTTACAAAACGGATTAGGCAATGGGCATGATCAAGCTAACGCTGTTTGTTTGGGATTAGATGGATCAATTTTTATAACAGGGAGTTCTAAAAATTCAAATGAAGATATTGTAACAATTAAATTCAATTCATATGGTTTTCCAATTAAAACACAATCCTATTCAGGTACCGGAAACGGCAGGGCAAATAGCGTAAGTATTGGTGAATTAGGTGAGATAATAATTAGTGGTCAAATATTTGAAAATGGGGATTATAAAAATGTTACTATTAATTACCTTGAAAATATTGAATTACCTGATATTTCTTCGAATCAAATTTTAAATACAGGTTCATTAAAATATATTGAAGATTTATTACTTGTTAGGTTTCATCCTGCATGTTTTAAAATGGATATTATGGACAATAAGAAAATAAGGCACCAAAAACTTGGAAATATTTTGAAGGACACTATAATACAAATCTTGACAAATAAATTTTATGGAAATCTTAATGAAGAAAATATTAAAGTTATTGCCGAAATACCATCTACGAAACCTTTTTATTTTCTTGATTCTGATGATACAACTAGTGTAAGTAGAAATGCCCAGATTATCAAGATTCCTCAATTTTGGGCAACAGTTCTACTTTATTTACCAGCCGAACTTAATTTCAAGGAAATGTGTGATAGCTTAAACCGTTGTGAACCATTTGTGAGATTTATTGATGTAATTCCAATACCAAACTTGTACAGTGTTCCTAACGATTATTATTACCAATCGAAACAAAAGTCTTTGCACTTTGATTCAAATTATCCTAATGCCGATATTAATGTTGAAGAAGCATGGGATATTGAAACTGGTAAAAAGTTTGTTCGGGTTGGTGTACTTGATACTCCTGCAGATACCCTACATGCTGATCTTTCTTTAGCAGGAAAATATAATTTTTATTCTGCCAATGATGAAATTTCACCGGGTCAAATGCATGGAACTCGTGTCGCAGGAATTATTGGTGCAAAAAGAAACAACTCAATTGGTGTTGCTGGAATAGCTGGTGGAAATGGTAATGATTCAACAGGTGTCAAACTATTTAGTTTGGATGTATTAGGTGCATTTCAAGTGACCCCTGCTCATATAGCTTATGCTTTAGTAATGGGTTCTTCTCAACAAGCAGATCCAATTGTTTTAGGCACTCAAATTCCAGGATATGGCTTATATTTTGCAGAATCTGACACAGGTCTAGGCTTAAATATTATTAACCACAGCTATGGGGTAAACTATGGGACTTTTGTTCCTGTAAATCCTAAGGAAATTTATATTCCTGGTTGCATTATTTGTCAAGAAGCACTTGAGTATTCTTATAGAAACGGTGTAATAAATGTTGCGGCAAGAGGCAATGAATTTGATGGTGCACCCGACACAGAGACTGATAGTATTTTTCCTTCATGCGTTAAAGATGAAATGATAATTTCTGTCACAGCAAGTGGATATGATGGCTTGTTCAAATCATATTCAAACAATAATCCTGATACTGCAAGTTCCGAGGACTATATGAGTATGTACGGCAGAAATGTAGATATTATGGCACCAGGTACAACTGCTAATGTTTATACTACTGAAGTTAATTATACTAGCCCAGATTTGTATTATTATTTCAATGGGACATCAGCGTCATCTCCACATGTTGCAGGAACTGCTGCCCTTATGTTAAGTCATGTTAATAGACCTTGTCCATGTGAAAAAAATTTAGCCCAAGAAGATGTTGAATATATCTTACAAAAAAATGCAAGTGAAAGAAATACAACTATAGTGAATGGAAATTCTATCTCAACTCCAGGTTATGACAAATACAATGGTTGGGGAATGTTAGATGCAGGTAAAGCTCTCAAAGCAATCGAAGAACCTAAGAATCAGATTATACATGTTAATAAAGAACCATTATCTAGAACTTCCACTTTAGTTGCTGAGGATGTTATCGTTCAATTGTATAATCCTTATTCTATTTTGGGTCCAAATACGGAAGGCCCCTTTTATCAAATGTTTGATTTAAATGGACTTTTGGCAAACACTAGTAATTATTCTCGAATTAATAAAAAGTATCTAGTTGATATATATAAAGTTGAAGCTGCCTTTAATCATAGTGATAAAACGCAACATTTAAGCTCTTCAACAGAAATTAAAGATTATTGGACAAGAAATAGTAATTCTCGAGGTTGGCTATTAGATTCTTGCATACATATTGGAACTGATTTAATTTGTGACTCAATTGATGTGTCTCAAAATGTTTATTTTGATAGCACGAGTTTAGATATCAACCAAGCTAATTTATATACCTTTGTTTATCATTTCAAAGAGTTATACCCTGTTGATACATCCAATAATCCAAGTTTAGTGAACCAGTGGTATCCTTGTCGTCCAGAAAACACAAAATTTTCATACTCAATTTACGTTTATGATAGTTTGGCTACCTCGGTCCCATATTATCCTTGCGGGTTTTATTTGGGCCATAAAGAACAATCTGATTTTTCACAAAATTACTTTAAAATATTTCCAAATCCAACCAATGATAAATTGAACATATCCTCTGAATTCGATAACACTGTTAACCTAGATGTTTTAATAACAGATATTTCAGGTCGGAAGATTTATAATTTACACAAAGGCACAATAGAAGGAGGTAAACATTTTATGGCAATTGATGTTAAAGAAATGAATCAAGGTTTATATATAGTTCAATTGTTCGATAATGAAAATCTCATTTCGACCAAAAAATTCGTAAAAAATTAATTATGCATAAATTATTATTTTCTTTATTGATAATTAGTTTAAATGTATCAAGTCAAACATTTGATGGTAAAGTCGACTCGAGTTTTGGCTATAATGGTGCGACATTTTCTAATTTTGACGGAGGATCTAATGGGTTATCATATAAATTAGATAGTCATAAAAACATTATCGCTTGTGGTCAATATTTTGGAGCTATTAATTATGATTTTGCTGCAATAAAATTTGATTCTTTAGGCAAAATTGATAGTACTTTTGGTGTAAATGGTAAATTTATATATAGTTTTGGTCTTGATGATTATGCTAATTCACTTCTAATTCAAAACGATGATAAGATTATTTTGGGTGGTGTTTCATCTTGGTGGGATGGATTCAATATTAATAGTATTTTCAATCAATTTTCAGTACTTCGATTGCACAACAATGGCTCTATAGATTCGACTTTTGGAATTAATGGCAAGTTTGAATTAGACTTCGACCCGATTGATATTGGAGTTGTTACAATGGGATTGCAATCAGACGGAAAAATAATAATAGTAGGAAAGTATAACAATGGCTCAAGTCTTCAAATTATTGCTATTAGATTAACACAAAATGGAATTCTAGATTTAGGTTTTGGAAATAGCGGTATTACTAAAATTCAATTAGATACAATTTTGAAAGAAGATGAAACAACTAGTTGCATTGTACAACAAGATGATAAAATTTTAATTGGTGCAATCACATTTGATCAATTATTCTCTGGTAGAATATTTGGCATGGTTCGATTAACTGAAAATGGTCAATTGGATTCAAGCTTTGGAAATTTCGGGATTGTCAAAACAGACATACCTTATCAGGGAAATGATTATGCTCTAGCGCTAGCATTGCAAAGTGATGGTAAAATATTACAAGCAGGCACTTGTAAAAATAATAAAATAATGGCAATATGCAGATATAATATTGATGGAACATTAGATAATACTTTTGGAAATCAAGGAATTGATACATTAAATATTTCTTTAGGTAAAGATATTATTAGGGATATAATAGTACAAGATGACAACAGAATATTAATTGTTGGTGAAACAAGTAGCAATGCATGTATTCTTCGTTTGACACAATATGGTCAAATTGACTCTACCTTTAATAATACAGGTATTAATTATTTTGGCAACTCAACAGGTGAAACATTCAACAATGTGCTTTTAATGAACCCAAACAAAATAATAGCAGGTGGTTATGCCAAAGACACTAATGGAGTCTTTCAATTCTCAGCTGTAGCATTTAATTCAATTTTGTTTAGTGGTGTCAATTCAATTTGGAATGTTAATGAAGAATTAAAAATCTATCCCAATCCCTCAAGACAGTGGCTAAATTTTAGTTATTTAGATTCGAATGTTTCAATCTCCTTGATTGATTTCACAGGGAAGATTATTTCACAATTATATTTAAATTCAAACCAACAAATGGATATAGGTAATTTAACCAATGGTATTTATTTTTTACAAGTACAATCTTTAAATAAATCACAAACAATAAAATTTATAAAACAATAACAAAAGAGCCTCAAAATTATGAGGCTCTATTCAATTAATTTTTTACTCAACTTTTTTCATTACAAAATTCTTAATACTAACAACGCTAGTGCTTATAGTTCTAGAGACAAAATGTAACCTGAAAGCTCCAAATTTAAATTTAAGAACTCCAATTTGTAATCTGAAAACTGCAAATTAGCATCTAAAAATACCAAAACGACAACTAGAATGACTAAATCAACAGTTAAAACCACCAGACTTTTATAGTAAGACCTCAAAGTTGTATTTAAAATGCCCAAATCATTAACGACTTGACCAAAGTGACCAAGGGAAGTGTGAATAGAAGCATCAACAAAAGTAAGTAGATAATTTACCGCCCTTATTGCAAGCACATTTTATTTTTAACAAACGCACAAAACCAACGCTTTAAAAAATAAAAAGAGCTCGCAATCCCACCGTACAGGCAAGCAAATTTGTAGTACGAAAAAAACAATGTGGAAATTGGCAGCTTATAACAGCATGTTTGCGCTAGCTGCTGGTTCAGTGTAAATTTGAATGTTCGATTTTTTCTTTTAAGTTTGTTACAGGTTTGCAGTTCAGTGCTTTGATATCGCAGCCATCGCAAAACATGCAAACCGTTATTGGCAATGGTTCTGCGACAGAAAAGTAAAAGCCCATTAAAGTAAA
>DAORKI010000158.1:4217-6349 GCA_035439485.1 Bacteroidia bacterium | reverse complement strand
TTCATCGCACTACCTGCTACACCTATTGGTGCAATGAATACACATTAGGCATTGGTAATTTAAGGAAAAAATATAAAATTGCAGGTGCTTTTTCGCGTTTGCATAATTGGGATTTATATTTTGAACGTGCTCCTGAACATTATTTGCCAATGAGAAGCGCCATGTTTAGTCGTCTTGATGCTGTATTTCCTGTTTCTGAACAAACAAAGCAATATATTTTAAAAAAAGTACCTTTTGTTAATTCTGAGAAGCTAATTGTTAGCTACTTAGGTGTTGAAAAAGTGCAAAATGTGAGGTTAGAACCAAAAGAAAAAACATTAAAAATTTTAAGTCTAGCATTCTTAGGAAAAATTAAACGCATTGATTTATTGGTGGCAGCGCTTGAACAACTTGAAGGCTTTAATGTGGAATGGCATCATATTGGCGAAGGCAATGATCACTTAGATATTAAACAATATGCTTTTAATAGATTATTTAACAAATCTAATATTAAGTATGTATTAACTGGTGATATATCTAAAAAGGAAGTGTATGCCTACTTAAATAAAACACATTTTGATGTATTATTAAATACAAGTAGTTATGAGGGAATTCCTGTGAGTATGATGGAGGCAATGTCATTTTCAATTCCAGTTATTGGAACTGATGTTGGTGGAGTTTCAGAAATCATTGAAAACGAAAAAAATGGATATTTGCTTTCTTCTCATCCTGAAGCAAGTGAAATCATTGAAAAGTTATGCAAACTTTATAATTTAGACGAGGAAAACTATTTTAATTTAAGAAGAAATGCCTATCAAACTTGGCTAAATAAATTTAATGCCGAAATAAATTATTCTGATTTAATTTACAGCATGCTACAACTCAGTAAAAATTATTAAACTTGTTACACGCACTATCTAATATTATACTTCAGGAGGGCAAAAAGGTTTATTTTGCAAGCGACTTTCATTTAGGAGTGCCAAATGATGAACAATCGTTATTGCGTGAAAAAAAAATTGTTCAATGGTTATGTGACATTGAAATTGATGCGCAACATATTTTTTTAGTAGGCGATATTTTTGATTTTTGGTTTGAATATAAAACTGTAGTACCAAGAGGCTATACACGATTATTGGGCAAACTTGCATCACTCTGCGATAAGGGCATTAAAGTTCACTATTTTACAGGAAATCATGACATGTGGACTTTTGGTTATCTCGAAAAAGAATTAGGAGTATCATTATATAGAAATCCTATTGAAGTGGCCATCAACAACAAAAAGTTTTTTATTGGCCATGGTGATGGTTTAGGACCTGGTGATAAGGGTTATAAATTTATTAAAAAAGTGTTTGCTTCTTCTTTTTCACAATGGTTGTTTGCGCGTTTACATCCTAATTTTGGCATAGGATTAGCTAATTTTTGGTCGGGCAAAAGTCGCGCTGCTAATGGTCCAATTGATGAAATTTTTATGGGTGAAGAAAAAGAATGGCTTATTATTTATTGCAAAGAAGTGCTTCAAAAAAAACATTTCGACTTTTTTATATTTGGGCACAGGCATTTACTATTAGATATTGCATTACCCAACAATGCGCGCTATGTAAATTTGGGCGATTGGTTCAAAAAACCTCATTTTGCTGTATTTAATGGCCAAACATTACTTTTAGAAAAATACTAATTTTTATCTACTTTTGAACCTTGTTAATTAAAAAATGGAATTGTGATTTATCGCGATTCCCCAAAAGATACAGTTCATTGTTTCAAAAATATGGAATTGCGACTTATCGCGATTTCTAAATAGATACAGTTTATTGTATCAAAAAAATGGAACTGCGATTTATCGTGATTCCCAAAAAGATACAGTTCATTGTATCAAAAAAAATGGAATTGAGATTTATCGCGATTCCCAAAAAGATTAAGTTCATTGCATCAAAAAAATGGAATTGCGATTTATCGCGATTCCCAAAAAGATTAAGTTCATTGCATCAAAAAAATGGAATTGCGATTTATCGCGATTCCCAAAAAGATTCAGTTCATTGTATCAAAAAAAATGGAATTGCGATTTATCGCGATTCCTAAATAGATACAGTTTATTGTTTCAAAAAAATGGAATTGCGATTTATCGCGATTCCCAAAAAGATTCAGTTCATTGCATC
>DAORKI010000158.1:0-4117 GCA_035439485.1 Bacteroidia bacterium | reverse complement strand
AAAAAATGGAATTGCGATTTATCGCGATTCCCAAAAAGATTCAGTTCATTGCATCAAAAAAATGGAATTGCGATTTATCGCGATTCTTAAATAGATACAGTTTATTGTATCAAAAAAAATGGAATTGCGATTTATCGCGATTCCTAAATAGAAAATAAACTTAAAAAACGTATTTGGCTTGAAATAAAATGTTAGATGTTAGGAATGCAAAAATTGAAAATAAGGAGTTTACCCAGGTAAATGACTGTTTTCAAGTTTTTGCAATGACGACACAGATAACGCTTTATTTCAAGCCAAAATGCATTCGTAGTTCAACTGGATAGAATACCAGATTCCGATTCTGGTGGTTGGGGGTTCGAATCCCTTCGGATGCACATAAAAAATTTACATGAGCAAAATAAAAGAATTAGCAAATGACTTATTGAATGAAGTTTACTTTAAAACAACACGAAGTGGAGGAAAGGGCGGTCAAAATGTAAACAAGGTTGAAACTAAGGTTGAACTATACTTTAATATTATTAATTCTATTTTGCTTACCGAAGATCAAAAATTACAACTTCATCAACTTCATAAGCATAAAATAAGTAAAGAAGGAGTTTTAAAATTAAGTGCTCAAACTGCAAGAACTCAATTTGAGAATAAACAAAAGGTTCAAACTAAATTTTTGCATCTTATCATTGAAAGTTTTACCTCCCAAAAACAACGCACCGCTACTATAGTGCCGCAAAAATCAAAAATACAGCGCTTGCTAAATAAAAAATTGCAAGCAAAAAAAATTGCCAATAGAAAAGTGAAATTTAATGATGATGAGTAATAAATTATAGCACAACTATTAGTATTATTATTTCATTATATTCATTGTGTGAAATAAAATAACAAATTAAGCCCCTTTTGAAATATTCATTATATTTTAAATTCATTTTTTATAATTGAATAAATTAATTCATCAAGAATATAGATTAAGTCGTAATAGCATTTAAGCAATACAAAGTAAAATTTGCACCTGATTTTTTATTTTACTTTATTTGTTTTTATTAAACTATTTTAAATAACCTATGTTATTTATTCAAAGTACTGCTAAAATGAAATTATACTACATTATTTTACCTTTAATTATAATTGGAAGTTCGGCCACAGCACAAGATTGGGTCAAGAAGAAAAATGCACCGAATGCCAATTTTTTTGATGTACAGAAGTCATTCAATAAATATTGGAAAAAAAAGGAAAAAATAGAAAAATTTAAACGTTTTTTTACTCCAAATGCTACTAGTGAAGAGGAATCTGAAGGATTAATGTTATATAAGCGATGGGAATACACAGTAAAACCAAGGGTTTCGCCTTCAGGAGACTTAAATTTATTACATCAATTGGGCAGTGAAATTGAAAAAGCTATTACCAACCCATTGTACAGAAGTGCATTGCAAGCCAATGGAAATTGGCAACCTTTAGGTGCTTTTGATGTACCAACTGATGGTGGCGGAGCAGGCAGATTAAACTGTGTTAGATTTCATCCAACACAGCCCAATACTATTTTTGTAGGGGCTCCTTCAGGTGGCCTTTGGAAATCAACTAATGCTGGTGCCAATTGGATTTCAATGACTAATACTTTGCCTTCTATTGGTATTAGTGATTTGGCTATTGATGCCAATAATCCTAATGTTATGTACTTAGCTACAGGTGATTTTGATGGGGATGATATACCAGGGGTTGGTGTGCTCAAATCAACAGATGCTGGGGCGAGTTGGCAAATTACTGGCTTAAATTTTACTGTTTCTCAAGGTAGATATATATCCAGAATTATTATTGACCCGAATAATTCTAATATAATTTGGGCTGCTGCAAGCAATGGCGTTTATAAATCAAGTGATGCTGGTATTACTTGGACTAAGGTTATAACATCAAGCAATTTGAGAGATTTAGAATTAAAGCCAGGAAATAGTAATATAGTATATGCTTCTTCAAATACCAATTTTTACAAATCAACAGATGCTGGTAATACATTCACCGTTATTTCTACAGGACTTCCTTTAAGTAGTAGTTGCAGCCGAATTTCCATTGCCGTAACCCCTGACAATCCTGAATTGGTTTATTTAGTTGCTGCTAATGAATCCGATAACGGTTTTAAAGGTCTCTATAAAAGCACTAATTCAGGGACTTCTTTTAGCTTAAAATCCAGTGAACCCAACCTATTAGGATGGGATTATGATGGATTTGATACTGGCGGTCAATCATGGTACACTTTAAGTATTGCAGTGTCTCCTGTCAATGAAAATGAAGTAAGTGTTGGCGGGGTAAATATTTGGACATCATTTGATGGTGGCTCCAATTGGCAAATTACAGCACATTGGTATGGCGATAATGGCTCTCCTTATGTACATGCTGATATTCACGACTTAACATACAAACCAGCAACAGGTATATTATATACTGGAAGTGATGGTGGAATATTTAAATCTAATGCTGGAATTACTAGTTGGACCGATTTAAGCAACGGACTTCAAATTGGACAAATGTATAAACTAGGATGTGCAGCAAGTAATGCATCTATTGTTTTACAAGGATGGCAAGATAATGGTACAAATCAGTATAATGCTGGCCAATGGTCACATATTTTAGGTGGTGATGGCATGGAGTGTTTTGTAGATTGGAGCAATACCAATTACCAATATGGTGAGTCACAATATGGAAATATTAATCGTTCAAGTAACGGTGGCAACAGTTTTACTGATATTAAAAACAATATCAATGAAACCGGTGAATGGGTAACACCTTGGATGCAACATCCAACCAATGCAACAACACTTTTTGCCGGATATAACAATGTTTGGAAATCAACTAACAGAGGAAATAGTTGGTCTAAAATTTCGAATTTAAATATTGGTGGTTTAACCATTTTGAAAGTAGCAAAAAGTAATCCTTCATACATTTATGTCTCCAATAGTACCTCCATACATAAAACTAACAATGGAGGAACAAGTTGGAGTTCCATTGCAGTTCCAAATGCAGGTTCAATGTCGATTACTGATATAGCTATTGATGAAACAAATCCCGATAAAATTTGGATAACTCGCTCAGGATATAATGCCACAATCAAAGTTTTTAAATCAGCAGATGGTGGTGCTACTTGGCAAAATTTAAGCACAGGTTTGCCCAATATTCCAGTGAATACAGTAGTTAATCAAACAGGAACAAATGATGGTATATATGTTGGTACCGATTTTGGTGTTTATTATTATGATGAAAATATTTTGATGTGGGTACCATACATGAACGGATTACCAATCGTTAGAGTTGATGAATTAGAAATACATTATGGTAGTAGCAAATTAAGAGCAGCAACTTATGGGAGAGGCTTATGGGAAAGTAGTATTTATAACCCAAATAGTCAAACACCTTTTGCAAACTTTAATGCCAATACTGTAAGTGGTTGTCCAGGTTTTACCGTTCAATTTAATGATATCTCGGCCGGAAACCCAACTTCTTGGCAATGGAGTTTTCCAGGTGGAACACCAAGTACATCAACACTTCAAAACCCAATCATAACCTATAATAATGCTGCCACCTATAATCATGTAAAATTAATTGTTCAAAATAATTTTGGCACCGATTCTATCACTAAATTAAATTATATTGCGGTTAGTCCTGCCATTACGCCCATTATCACATTAAATAATAATGATACATTATGTGAGGGTGAAAGTGTTTTATTAAAATCAAGTAATGCACAAACCTATCTATGGTATCCCAATAATTTTGGCAATATTTCTTTCACCACAGACACATCGGGATCATATATGGTAAAGACAAGCGATGTTTTTGGATGTGAAATGTACTCAGATACAATTCATATCGAAGTTTTGCCTTCACCTCAAGTTAGTATAACCTATAGTAATGATACATTGTTTGCCAATACTTCAGGAAATTTGCAATGGTATTTAAATGGTGTTGCAATTACTGGTGCTACCAACTTATTTTATGTTTATACTCAAAATGGAAGCTATAGTGCAGTTTTGACTGAAAGCAACGGTTGTACTGGTACTTCAAACAATATTGCCACGAGCATAGTTAGTAAATTTATTAGTGACCTTAAAATTTCAATTTATCCTAACCCTAATAA
>DAORKI010000157.1:0-6400 GCA_035439485.1 Bacteroidia bacterium | reverse complement strand
ATGACTTTTTGAGGGACGACTAATTAAGAATAGCATTAGGGACAGAAGCAAGCTACCAAGTAGCGCGAATGGCCCGGCCCTAAGCAAAGCGCAGGGAATGCCATAAACACAGAGATTTCAGAATGGAATAGTATTTAAATGGTGTGCAAAGACCAATTAGGTTTTGAGCAAGATATGTGTTAAACCCAGATTACGCAAAAGAAATGCGTAAACGATAAAGAAATTGTAAATCAGATTTTTACAAATCTGATCACATTTTCTAAATAGGGATTAACCTAGCTAAATCAAGTAGTTTGATTTTTTAAATCTCCTATTGATTATTTTAGGTTAAATATGATTGATTAGCTGTATCTCTAAAAGGCAAAATAAAGCGCCTTGGTGAGAGGCCGCTTTATTTTACTTTGCTTTATTAATTTTGGTTATTGGCCTTTTCAATGGCTGCAATTTTCTTTTTAATTCCTTCTGTAGTTATTGAACTTGGTCTTTCCAAAGGATGACCTAAAGCTCTATCCCAAATTAATGAAGCTAAAACACCTAAAGAGCGTGAAACTCCAAATAATACGGTATAAAAATCAAACTCTTTTAAGCCATAGTGCATTAATAGTGCTCCTGAGTGTGCATCAACATTTGGCCAAGGGTTTTTAATTTTACCTATTGAACCTAAAATTGGAGGCACCACTTCATAAATGGTTTGAACAATTTCTAATAAATCATCTTCTCCTTTTGGTTTAATATATTTATGATAAAAATCTTGTTGTGCTGTAAAACGAGGGTCCGTTTTACGCAATACGGCATGGCCATATCCTGGAATTA
The DNA here is from genome assembly GCA_035439485.1 of Bacteroidia bacterium. Taxonomy (GTDB): domain Bacteria; phylum Bacteroidota; class Bacteroidia; order UBA4408; family UBA4408; genus CAIKXD01. Next base: position 5,587 of record DAORKI010000157.1, on the reverse strand, counting down.
CTTTACCATCTTCAATGGTTTTTTGGACATAAGCGGCAATTTGTTCTTTTGTAGGCAAACCACCACCCAATTCTTCACGCATGTCTAAAATCCAAGCAATAACTTCCTGGTTAGCTAGTCCATGCAAAGGGCCAGCCAAACCAGCCATGCCTGCAGTAAATGCTAAATAAGGGTCTGACAGTGCTGAACCTACTAAATGTGTTGCATGAGCCGAAACATTACCACCTTCATGGTCGGCATGTATGGTTAAATACAAACGCATTAATCTTCGGAAGTCGATTTGTTCAAAGCCCAACATATGTGCAAAGTTGGCCGCCCAATCTAATTTTGGATCTGGTTCAATATGCACATTGTTATGGTACATCTTTCTATAAATAAAAGCCGCAACACGAGGTAAGCGCCCAATTAAATTCATTGAATCCTCATAGGTGTAATCCCAATAATTTTTTTTGTTGATTCCTTTTTTGTAGGCTGCAGCAAATAATGATTCCGTTTGCAAAGCGCTAATAGCAATGCAAAACTGTGTCATAGGGTGAGTATTGGCTGGTAATTTTTCTAAAATATCAAAAACATGTTTTGGTACAATACTTCTACGAGCCCAATTGTTACTGATGTTAAACACATCATCATAGGTTGGAATTTCGCCTGTAAGCATTAAGTAAAAAATTCCTTCAGGCAAAGGTTCAGTTCCCTTTGGAGCTTTTGGTAGCTTTTCGCGTAATTCAGGAATGGAGTATCCTCTAAAGCGTATGCCTTCTTCAGCATCTAATTTTGAGGTTTCAGTTACCATTCCAATCATGCCTTTCATGCCTTGGTAAACAGAAGCTACAGTGTATTCACCAAGCTTCTTATCTCCATGCTCTTTAATGATTGCTTTAACTTCTTCCTTCATAGGAAGCGCTATACTTGCGAATTTTTCTTTTAATGTGTCCATAATGCTGCTGCTGAAAGGTAATTAATTATTATTGTGATATAAACAATGATTCTAAATCTTGGTTTAAAATTCCGTTACGAAGGTATAGATACTTGCTTAAAAAGCAAATATACCATAGGACTATTTTATAAATTTATTTAATTTAAAATTCGATTAACGTAATTTTACACATTTTAAGTTGTTTCCAGGATAAATAGCTGTATCTCCTAAAATTTCTTCAATGCGCAATAATTGATTGTATTTGGCAATTCTATCGGTGCGCGAAGCTGAACCTGTTTTAATTTGACCTGTATTTAATGCTACAGCCAAATCGGCAATGGTTGTATCTTCGGTTTCGCCACTTCTATGACTCATTACAGCAGTATAATTATTGTTATTGGCCAAACTCACCGCATTCACAGTTTCAGTAAGCGTTCCAATTTGATTTACTTTTACTAAAATTGAATTGGCAATATGGTTATCGATACCTTTTTGCAGGCGGTTTACATTGGTAACAAATAAATCGTCACCCACCAATTGAATTTTGTTGCCCAATTTTTCGGTCATTAATTTCCATCCATCCCAATCATCTTCGGCTAATCCATCTTCAATTGAAATGATAGGATATTTTTTACACCATTCGGCCCAATAAGCAACCATATCTGATGGACTTAATTTATCTCCACTTGATTTATGAAAATGATATACTTTTTCATCTGATTTATAAAATTCAGACGCAGCTGCATCCATGGCAATAAAAACATCAACACCTGGCTTATAACCAGCCTTTTCTATGGATTGTAAAACTACCTCTATAGCTTCTTCATTTGATTTAATATTTGGTGCAAAGCCTCCTTCATCACCAACATTGGTGGAGTAGTTTTTACTTTTTAAAACACTTTTCAAATGATGAAAGATTTCAACACCCATGCGTAAGCCTTCACTAAAACTTTTGGCACCTGTTGGCATTACCATAAATTCTTGAAAATCGATGCTATTGTCGGCATGTGATCCTCCATTTAAGATGTTCATCATAGGAACTGGCAATGTATTGGCATTGAATCCACCAACGTAGCGAAACAATGTTTGACCTGCTTCTTGCGCTGCTGCTTTGGCTACCGCCATTGACACACCTAAAATGGCATTTGCACCTAAATTTCCTTTATTTTCTGTGCCATCAAGGGTTATCATTTTTTTGTCAATATAGTTTTGGTCAAAAATATATTGTCCATTTAATTCTTCGCGAATGGCTGTGTTTATGTTGTGAACTGCTTTTGAAACACCTTTGCCTAAATAAGCGTTTTTATCGCCATCACGTAATTCAACCGCTTCGTGTGTACCTGTTGAAGCTCCTGAAGGAACTGCTGCACGTCCCATAGCACCTGCATCGGTAAATACATCCACCTCAACGGTTGGATTTCCTCTTGAGTCTAAGATTTGTCTTGCTGTAATATTGGTTATGAATCCCATTTTATATGAATTTTGAAAATTAAAAAAGTTTCCAAAATTATTGATTTAAGTTAACTAAAATGCATAAAGTAAATAAAATATCTTAAAAATATTCATTAAAAATTACCTTTGCATTAATATGATAACATATTAAGGAAATTATGGAAAGCACCAGACAGTTAAAAGTAGCGCGATTATTGCAAAAGGAAATGGGTGAAATGTTTCAGAGAGAATTAGGACATCACTTTGGTAATGCCTTTATTTCTGTTACAAAAATAAGAATTAGCCCCGATTTGTCTCATGCAAAAGCCTATTTAAGCATTTTTGGCAATAATGATAAAACAGGCATTATGGATAAAATAAAAGAAATAGCCAGTGAAATAAGAGGAAAAATGGGGAATAGAATAGGAAAACAATTACGCATTGTACCTACTTTTGAATTCTTTTTGGATGATAGTGCCGATTATGCTGCAAAAATTGATGAATTACTAAAAAAATAATGGTTTGATGGGTTACAAAAAAACAGGATTAGCTTTATGTTTATCGCTTTTTGTAACATTTTTGAATGCTCAGGATAACAATGCAGTTGACAGTTTGTTGCATAGTTTACGCAGTGCCAATGCCTCCCAACAAAAACAAATTCTTCAAAATTATACAAACACCCTCGTAGCAGAAAAGGACAGCATTTTAAATGTTTCTTTGCTTGGAGTTATTCCTTTTTTTATTGCCTTTGGTTTTATTGTGTTTTTGTTTTACTTAAAACGCAGAGAAGCTAATTTTAAAGCTGTTGAAGCCGAAATTCAAACACAAATGGCTAAAGTAGAAATGAAAGCTTTACGCGCCCAAATGAACCCTCATTTTATATTCAATTGCCTAAATTCTATTTATCATTTTATGAGTAAAAAAGATACGGAACAGGCTTCAAAATATTTAATTAAATTTTCAAATTTAATAAGAAGTATTTTAGAGAATTCATTGCATCAAGAAGTTGCGTTAAAAGATGACTTAGAAGCCTTGGAGTTGTATATACAGCTTGAGCAAATGCGGTTAGACCATAAATTCAAATATGAAATTCAAATTGACCCAAGTATTGAAGTATCACAAATATTTGTTCCTCCTTTAATTATGCAGCCCTTTGTTGAAAATTCAATTTGGCATGGCCTAAGCAATAAAGAAAGTGGAGGTGTTATAAAAATTGAAATTATTACCGAAAATAATATGCTCAAATACATACTTGAAGACAATGGCAGCAATAGAATTAAGCCTAGTGATTTGCCTGAAATTGAAAAATTAAAAAAATCTTCAATAGGTATTGCTGCTACAAAGGAGCGCCTCGATTTGGTGAATCAAAAAAACAACAGCCAAGCTAATTTTTTGATGACCGATTTAAAGGATGAAAAGCAAAACTACTGTGGCAAACGAATTGAATTAAAATTACCAATTTTACAAGATTAAAATTATATTTGAACCATAGTTTAAATAATTAAAAGAGCCTATGAGTTACAGCTGTATGATTGTTGATGATGAAAAACCACAACAAGAAATTTTAAGTGGTATGTTAACCAAAGGTTTTGCAGACTATCGGCTTGAGGCCATTTGCTCATCGGTTGATGAAGGAATAAAAAAAATTAAATCAATAAAACCTCAATTGGTATTTTTAGATGTGCAAATGCCACCTAAAACAGGTTTCGACTTATTAAACTCTTTTGATACCATAAATTTTGAAATCATCTTTACTACCTCATTTGAGCATTTTGCCATTAAAGCTTTTAAATTTTCGGCCATCGATTATTTGCTGAAACCTTTTAGCGAAGAAGACTTAGCGATTGCTCTTAAAAAATTTGAAGCAAAAAATGCGGTTCAAAATTCATTAAAAAATGTACAAAATTTATTGATGAATATAAACCAAAACACTTCTGATAAAGCGCGTATTGCTTTACCCACCATGAGCGGATTTGTATTTGCACAAGTCAATGATATTATTCGATGTGAAAGCGATAATAATTATACCACTTTTTACTTTAATGACAAAGGCAGTTTAATGGTGTCGAAAACCTTAAAAGACTGCGAAGAGTTACTCGAAGAGTATCAATTTTTTAGAATTCATGCTTCGCACCTTATCAATATGCGGTATATTAAAGAATATATTAAGGGCGATGGCGGTCAAGTTAAAATGACCGATGGCAGTGTGGTTGATGTTTCAAGAAGAAAAAAGGATGAATTTTTGCAACATTTAAATAAATTTTAATTAATTTTTAATGATGGAGATAAAAAAAATTACCATCTACTCATTAAAAGCCACCGAATTCTAATTCTAGCTAACTCACCTTATTTATTGCCCCTACTTTTGAATCAGCAAAAACAAAAAACTGATTTAAAACTTAGCAATTATGGCAACCATCAATATCAACACTATTCAAGATTTTTTTGAAACAGGATTTAATTACTGTGCTAACAAAATCAAAGAAATTACCCCCATAATTCCATATAGCTATCTGCATTTTAAAGAAGCTATTTATATGTTTACCAAAGCCAAGCATTCACCAGAAATTAAACGTCCGTTAAAAACTAAATACATTAAAAACGCTCCTGCCTATGTTTTGGCAGATGGTACTATTAATGCTGAATACTGGGAAGAAAAAAATGAGCCTGGTAAAATTAGCAATGGTGTTTATTATATTGTTTTGGTAGATTTGGTTGGATCAACAAAGTACCTAACAAGTTATGGCAATGAAAAAGCTGCAGCGCGCATCATTAGCTTTGTACAAGCAGGTGTTGAGACATTTATTAATATTGAAAAAGTAAATACCGCCTATTTTTTAAAAGAAGTTGGCGACAGTGTTTTGTTTATTTTTAGTCATGTTCATGATTTAGTAGCATGGCACCAAGACTTAAAACAAGCATTAAATAAATGTTCATTATTATTTGAAGAAGATTTAGAAATTAGAACTTGTGTTCATTTGGGTGAAGTTAGCTTGCACGATGATAATCCTTTATGTTTAAGTGTTTCAGAAACATTTAAAATGGAAAAAATGATTAGTAGTGGTAAGATTGTATTTTCGGAAGCGGCCGCTTGTGTTGCAGCACCTTCATTAAAAGGCAAAAATTATATTTTTCAAGCTTATCAAAAGTGCGATTTGGTTGGGAATATGCAAGAACTGCTGGTTGATGAAATAATTCAGAAAGCACCTTCATAAAATATTTATCTATATTAAATTAATATTA
>DAORKI010000156.1:4112-6520 GCA_035439485.1 Bacteroidia bacterium | reverse complement strand
TTTGCCCAAATTTTACTGAGGATACTCAATTCGCAAATGGTAAATGTTACTTAATTTCTTTTTAAAGATGCGTTTAATAACAGTAATGTTTTTAAAAGTGATATCGGCATTGGCAAATTGGTTTTGTGCTATTTGGCTATCGATAACACGATCAACTAATTTTTCTAAACTATCGGCATCATAATGCTTTAAGCTTCGGCTGGCGGCCTCAACGCTATCACTCATCATAAGTACAGCTGTTTCTTTACTAAAGGGAATGGGTCCTGGATATTGAAATACGCTTACATCAATTTCTTCGTCAGGAAAATTTTTTAAAAAGCTTTGGTAAAAATATTGTGCTTTGGTGGTACCATGATGGGTACGTATAAAATCAATTAATTGGTCGGGCAAGTTGTTTTCTTTGGCAATTTCAATGCCTTTGTTTACATGGCCTGTAATAATAGCTGCACTGTCTTCGAAGCTTAGTTCGTTATGCGGATTTACACCTGTACTTTGATTTTCGATAAAATACATGGGCATTTCCATTTTTCCTATATCATGATAAAGGGCTCCAGTACGCACGAGTAAAGATGAACCTCCAATAGCAATAATGGCCTCTTCGGCCAAATTAGCCACTTGCAATGAATGTTGAAATGTTCCTGGCGCTTTTAAAGCCAAAGAGCGGAGTAGGGGAGAGTTTATATCGCTCAATTCCATGAGGGTAACCTCTGATACAAAACCAAATATTTTTTCGAAAATAAAAATAAGTGGATATACAAATAACACAGCTGCAGCACTCACACCAAACCATTGTAAGGTAGTGTAGTTAACATTGTTGAGGGTACCTTCCAACATCACCGAATAGGCTATAAATGCCAAACTATAGGTAATGAAAATAATGCCAACAGTTACAAATAATTGCGAGCGATGATGCATATCTATAATGCTGAAAACCGCAAAAAAACCTGCAGCCAACTGAATAAAAATAAACTCAAAAGGATTTGGTGCAATAATACCAATGATTAATGTACTTGAAAGATGCATAAATAGTGCCACACGGGTGTCAAAAAAGAAACGAACCAATACCGGAAAAATACAAAAAGGCAAAATATAAATGCTGCCTATTTTAAAGCGAAATGCTATACCAACCATGGTGGTTGTAAGCACTATATTGAGTAATATAAAAAACAATACCTTACTATCGGCCAACATATCTTTACGAAAGAGGGCTAAAAATATAATAAGCAATAATACGCTCATGGCCACTAAAACAAATTGTCCGCCCATGATATAATAGAGGTTTGAACTACCTCCTGTTTGTGAAATATACTCTGCTTTGAGCGACTCAAGAATTTTAAATTTTTCTTGATCTACAATGTCTCCTCGCGATATTATACGTTCTCCTTGTTGCTTCATATCACGACTTAAGGAAATATTATCGAGCAGTTCTTTTTGTGTTTTGGTGGTGGTGGTGGCATCAAAAATAATATTGTGTTGCAAAAGGTTTTCAAACACACGAAGTACAAGAGTTTCAGAAATTTGTGGGCTTTGTTTTAAATTGTTTTTTAAATAATTAAATGCGGTAACTATGGTAAATACTTGTTTGAGTTCGACTTCTTCGGCAATGTTTTTATTGAGTATGTAAATGGTAAAATCTGCCGATTTATTATCGAGCTGTGGGTTGGCTTCCAAAATGCCTTTACCGTAAATATCATTTAAAAGGGTTTGACAAAATACTTTATTGGTTTCGTATTGGCTATTGTTTTTTTTAATATTTAATGCCAAGGCTTCTTTTTCAAATACTGTAGGAAAATTATTTGCAACGCGGGTAAAAACTGTATTATCAACTCTAAAGTATGGTTTACTGTTGTTAATTAATTCCTTTTGTTCATCATTAATTTCTTTATCGGTTTTATTTATACCAAAATCAAATGGTGCAATAAGGTCTTCGTGCAACCATGGTTTATTTTTTTGGTAGCTGTATTTAAACTTCACCGTTTTAGGAAATACATAAACAATAACTGAAACGCATAGTATTACAAGGGTTATTTTGTAAAATACATCATGTTTATTGCTAATATAGTTTCTAAGGTTGGCTAACATCTTATTGTATTAGGGCCTAAATGTAATTAGAATTTTTTCAATAGAGAATATTGTACTTTAATTTGATAGTTTTTAATGGGGAATTATTTAATGGTGAATTATGAATTATGAATTATTGAATTATGAATTATTGAATTGTGAATTATGAATTATTGAATGGTGAATTATGAATGGTGAATTATGAATGGTGAATTATGAATTATTGAATGGTGAATTATGAATTATGAATGGTGAATTATTTAATGGTGAATTGTGAATTATGAATGGTGAGTTATGAATGGTGAATTATTTAATGGTGAATTGTGAATTATGAATGGTGAGTTATG
>DAORKI010000156.1:0-4012 GCA_035439485.1 Bacteroidia bacterium | reverse complement strand
ATTATTTAATGGTGAATTGTGAATTATGAATGGTGAGTTATGAATGGTGAATTATGAATTATTGAATGGTGAATTATGAATGGGGAATTATGAATTGTGAATTATGAATTATGAATGGTGAATTATAAATGGGGAAGTGTGATTTATTTAATGTTTTAGTTTAAATACTATATTTTTTAGGGACCAAAGTTGAACGCTGAATTTTTCAATTTTTCGTTGTGAATACAGTGCCATGTTTTCATTAATCCTAGACTGCGTATTAAGGATTGTTGGTCAACAAAATTTTGCAATATCATCCAGTGAATATGGAATGTTTTGGATTGAAAGAATAGCGAGCTATTTTGAATTTTAAAATGGGGAAAGTGCTTGAGATTGGAGCAAAATGTTTTGCATATATTTCTAATGCCTAATACCGATTACACTTTCAATTTAGTTCAATTGCAGCATGGCCTTATTGTACTATAAAATAAATGCAATCGCTATAATTTGGGTTAAAAGGTTAAATTGCTAAATAAAAAAAGCGAAGTATTTTAACTTCGCTTTTCTTTTGTAATTGCTTTAAATACTATCTTCTGTAGTTATTGATGTATGCGTTTAAGTCTGAAATAGAAGATTCAAAATCAAAAACATCATTTACTTTATAATAGTTTCCAATATCATAGGTGCGACCATAGGCATATTTCGCGAATTCAAGCTTTGTTGCTTCAAAATCAAAAGTGGTCATAATATCACGCACTTGCGATGATAGCATGCAGTTATGATCAAATATTTGCTTGGCCATAGTTAATTTACTATCCTCAAAACTTTTTGAATTAACCGAATTTTTAGCTTGGTTAAAATCGCCATCGCTCATTGGCCATGGACACCCCGTTGGGCCACTATAACCTGGCATTACATAAACGTTTTGTTGAGCAGGGGTTGGAGCACCACTCGATGAATGAACAGTTGTAGTTGTAGTTTCGCTGTATGATGATGAGGTGTTCATTCCACCTAAATTAATATTCATACTTACATTAGCCCCACCCATATTTGAATTGGTATTCATGGTAGCATTGTTTCCTGTTGTAGTAGTGGTTTGTTGTACAACAGTGGTTTGATTTGCAGGAACTGTGGTAGTTGTGGTAACTTGCGTATTGGTTCTGTTTGGAGATGGTGGAGGAGGGGGTGATTGAGGAGCAGGTGGTGCTTGAGGTGGCATTACCCCAGCAATAGGTACCTTGTTAATCATCCTAATGACATATTTTGAATTTTCATTTTCAATTTGTGCTTTTTTTGCTGCAGCTTCTTCATCAGTTTTCATGGCCAAATCATTTGCAACAATGTTACCTGTAGAAAGAATGTTTTTTTGAAGTGCCCCAATTTTTTTTAGCTTAATAGAGTAGGTTTGATGTGAACCATAATCTAGGTTGATTTTATCATTTAAAGCCCCTAAATCGGTATTTTGAAAAATAACCCTTATTTTGTAAGTTGACATGGCTAAGTTTTGTAACTTAACATTGGTTTGGGGTGTGTTATTTTGTTGAATTCCATTCATCACTAAAATAAATGGGTCACCGTTTTCAGAAAAAATTTCAAAGGTTGAATTGCCATTTTGAGCAAATAAATTACTACTTAACAAAAGTATGGCGAGCAATAGTTTTAATGAATTGTAGCTGTTTTTCATGAGTTGAATAATGTTTTGAATTGCTTGTTACAAATAATTAGGTATTTTTTTGGTTGGTTTTAGCGTTTACAAAATATGTGCCAATTGAATAAACGATTGACTCATGTTATTTTATTTCATAGTTGACCGTATTCAAGTTATCAATGTTTAATTGCAATGATTTAATTCCTAGGTTTTTTAACCTTGAAATATCAAATATAAGTTCTTTTTTAATTTCATCAGCACAGTTGTCGCCATTATTTTCGTGTACTAAATATAAATTAGTTTGAACGGGCTGCGTTTTTGTTAAGCTGCTATCGCATATTAAGCGAAAGGAGTGAGGTTTACAGCCTCCTTGATATACAATATTAAATTTTAAATTCTTTTCTTCAATTTTTACTGCCTCAACTAAATATCCCAATTTTCCTGATGACTGATAATAGGCCATCATTTCGAGTTTCAATACTTCCTTAGAGCTAGCCTTGGGGCTTAATTTAGGCTGACAGGCCACCATAAAAATAACACAGCCCCAAACCAAATATTTATTCATCCTCATCATTATTATTTTTGTTGGTGTATAATTCAATTAAACCTTCGGGTGCGTTAATGTGTATGGTTTGAGATGCACGATCAACCTGTAATAATATTTCATTGGTTAAAGGAACAAGAATTTCGGTGTAATGCTGCATAACTTGTAAAATAGTTTGATGCGGCAGTTCAATTACATCTTTTATTTTGCCAATATTACCATGTTGTTTATCAATTACTTGAAATCCAACTATTTCGTGGTAATAAAATTTGTTTCCCTTTAATTCGGGCAATAGTGTAAGAGGCAAGTAAACTTCTTTGCGAATTAAACTTTGTATGTCATCAGCATGGCTAAATCCATCGGCTTTTAGCCAAATAATTTCTTTGTCGCGCACCTGTGCGGTGCTTATAAAGAATGGGGTTAAAGTACCATTTAAGTCAATAAAAATGCTTTTTAAGCTATTGTATTTGTTTAAATCATCAGTTTCTGTTTTTACGGCAAAAGTGCCGTCATAGCCAACAGCTTTTAATACAAATCCAAAGTAAAAACATTCGTCTTTTTTCATAACTATATCAAAGTATGGATAAAAAAAAACCGGTTTCGATGAGGAAACCGGCTTCTGAGGTATAAAAAATTAAGCTTCTGCAGGAGCTTCGCCTTCGGCTTGAGTTTCGGCAGGGGCACTTTCTTCGGCAGCAGCAGCATTTTGTGCAGCAATTTTTTCGGCAACTTTAGCAGCCTTAGCTTCTTTAACAGCACTTTCAGCTTTTAAAGCAGCTCTGCGAGCTTCTTCCATTTTGCTGTTTACTGCATTTGATTTTCCATCAATTTTAGCTTGTTTTTCGCTTAACCACTTTTCAAGTTTTGCATCAGCAGCTTCTTGGGTTAGCGCACCTTTTAAAACACCTTTGTTAAGGTGGTGTTTTAACATTACTCCTTTGTAGGATAAAATCGCTTTGCAGGTGTCAGTTGGTTGTGCACCATTTTGAAGCCATTTTACAGCTCCATCAAAGTTTAAGTCAATAGTGGCAGGGTTTGTGTTCGGGTTGTAGGTGCCTAATTTCTCAATGAATTTTCCATCTCGAGGTGCACGACCATCCGCAATCACAATATGGTAATAAGCACTTGCTTTTTTACCATGACGTTGTAATCTAATCTTTACAGGCATTGTTAATTGTTTTTAATGATTATTTTTTATTTAGGGGTGCAAAAGTATCATTTTATTTTTAAAATACCAAAATTTGATGTATTTACTTCGATTTTTCTTGCAAATCAACGTTTTTTTGCCATCCAAGTCCATTTTTTATAATAATATCTTTAATAGTTTCATAAGTAGCTTCACTTGGAGCGCTTCAAATACAATAAATTTATTTTTAATTTAGTTTTTAAAATTCCCAATGTAAGTGGCAAAGGAAAATATTATACCGATAACACTTTCAATCTTATATCTAATGGCAAAGATTCAACCATGCCATTCCCAACAGCAATAAAGTTATTTAAAAAGCGTTGTTTATAATAAACATACTTTTGCATGTTGTTCAATGCATTTTGGGCATTAATTTTCAAGAAACTTATAGCTATAAAAATTATGATAAAGTTTGGTTTCATATACTATTTATTTTTAGTTAATACCAACCTATCTCCGTGATGATAGGCCCAAGCGTCAGTTAAAATTAAATTATTTTGATCTAATTTAAGTATTTCAACATCTGAATAAATCGGTAAATATTGAATTGCATATCTAAATAATGTATCTTTTTTCAATTGTTCAGTGTAGAAATAATGCGCATCAAAATAAGTATATCCAACTGCTTTATCCTCTTTATCAAAATAAGAAACTA
>DAORKI010000155.1:0-6533 GCA_035439485.1 Bacteroidia bacterium | reverse complement strand
CACAAGGCCAACATCTCTGCCGTTTAAAAATGACTTTTTGAGGGACGACTAAATAAACAAATTACATTGGAATTAATAAAAGTTGGCCAATTTAAATTTTTGAATTTTCTTAATATTAGGGAATTAGGTCAAGCAATTTAGTTCTTTATTTCGATATACCTTTTAAAACAATTATTGGTTATAATATTTGCTATCCCAACTATTATCACTAAAGTTTTTGTGGGCTGTTGAGCCTAAAAATATGACAAAAAAGAAAAGTGCAATGAATGAGTGTACAGTAAGCCAAAGTCTCATGTTAAGTTCATTTTCGGGAGCAACATTCAACCATTGAAAGGGAATTCCAAACGCTATAATAAGTGCAGGTAACCACATAAAAATAAAATAGCTATATATGCTTTTTGTTGGATAAGAAATAATTCCTCTATACCAAGCTAAGTCATTGCCCCACTGATGAATTAAGTAATATCTATTATCGGCTAATTGTGCAAAAAGTAATGGGTCCTTATTACAGTCTTCAAGTTGAAACACTTCTGCTGGAGCAATAATTTTAAAAGATTTAATTTTAATCTGATGTTTACTTTCAAAGGCTTTAATTTTACTAATAGCCTCATAAGGAAAGGCAGCTTTAAAAAAGGTCGAATCTAAAAATCGTAAATTGTATTTTACGCAAATGGTTTTGATTTGCTGAAGTGTGCACAAATTTGATTTTTCATTCTCATCTAATAAATCAACATTCAGCAGTGGCTCTATTGATGCATGTTGTAAACGATACAACACATCTTCATCAAGTTGAACATTGGCATTTAAAATTGCACCAACTTGGTCCAAAATTGATTCTTGCTTTAGTTTTTGAGCAAGCAACTCGTCTTTAATATTAATTTGCTTAAGCATCTTAGTTTAATAATATTGAAACTCATTTTCTACTAAAACAGCTACATGCCTATTTTGTTTTTTAATTTAATCTGAAAATTATTTAGTAATTGCTATTCGCTCTGTGTAGATTTTTTCACCAGCCTTTACTGTGCACAAATAAATACTTGGATTGAGTTGCGATGTTGAGGTGTGTAACACATGTTTTCCAGCTGGTAATTGTTGAACAACTTCCTGTTGAATTAACTTTCCGTTTAAATCACTTAATGTATATGAAACCATTGCAGATTCTGGCAAAATTAATTTCAAACTAAACTGTTCAAATGAAGGATTTGGAAATACTTCAAATGCATTTTGTTCAGCATTTTCGTTAATTGTTTGCGCACTAGGAGTGTTGGCAAAAGCAGCCTGATATACTACTTTAGTATCAACATTTTGAATCCAAGCTACCAGTGTAAATCCAGCACTTGTTTCCCAAATATTGTAATTGTTTTGAGCCACATTGCCATATGTAACTTTATAAAACCTGTTAGTGGTATATGTGGTGTCTTCATGTATATTTGAAATGAAAGTGCCTACATAATTAGGTAGCATTTTACGCATAACGTAGTGAAACGTAGTTTGGCTTGTTGTACCTCCTGTATAAGTGTAAAAATCTTCGGTTAGTGCTAAGTAAATCCTTAGACCAGTTGATAAGGTGGTGTAAGAAGTTGCTTGACATGTAGCCTTTACTGTATCGCCCGATAAGTAAAAAAAGGGAACTAAATTAAATGCCGATTCACCAGAAGCTGCATCTATTGCAGATTGATTAAAAGTGGAAGTTTGCACACCATTTAAAAAAGATTGTGGTATGGAGTTTACTGAATAAAAGTTTCTTTTCCCTAAGCCTTCAGCATTATAACTAGGATCATCACCTGGAGAAGGCCAATTCATTTGATATTTAACGGTCGCTGCTTGCCCTCCACTTTCATTAGCATTGATAGATGCTAAAAATGGGTCGAAAGTGCTGTTAAAACTGGCACAAGGAGCGCAAGTGCTACTGGTAAACTCTTCAATTAGAGGCAATTGAGGTACAGTAGTTCGTGCAACTAAAAATTCAACGTCAATTTCATTACTCTTATTTGATTCTTCATTTTTTTCATCAAGTAACCAAACTTTTAAACGATGCTCTTTAACCTCTAAATTGAATTGATGCGATAACGACAATTCAAATTTATCGGATTTTGTATCTTTTAAATTGAGTTGTTTTACATATAATACTTCATTGTCAATAGCCACGTTGAGTAAGTAATTTTCAGTTCTATTTTTTTCGATACCAGCTAAAGTAATTTGAATATTGTGAATAGAGTTTTGCTTTATTACGTATGGAAAATTAGAGATATTTAATTTAAGTTTTTCTTGATTTTGAGCAGTAACTTGGAGGCAAGAAAAACAAATGATTAAGTAAAAAAAATGATAAATATTTTTCATTTGAATTTAGTTTGGTTATTCAAATGTAATTTTTTTTCGAAGGAATTAAAAAATAATTGCCATTTTTTAATTAGTAAAAGCCATAAAGAGAATAAAATATAGTCTTTATTTAAGGCAAAATTATCTTACTAAACTAACAGTACCTCTACTTTGAATTTCGGTGAGCATTGGATTGCCATTTTTATCATTTGCTTCTAATTCCCAAACATACATACCAAATGGAGCTGGGGTTCCTCGATATGTTCCATCCCAACCTATATTGATGTCTTGTGTTTGAAAAATTTTCTCACCCCATCGATTATAAATTACCAACTTAAAATCTTTCAAATCAATCCCTGCGGCCTTAAAAATATCATTTATGCCATCATTATTGGGCGTAAAAGCACTGGGAACATAAATTGAACTACACTCAGCTGAAACAACCAATGAATCAGTGGCTTTGCAAGTTCCATTGTCAACTGTTAAATAATATATGGTAGTATTTATTGGGAAAGCATTCACCTCAAAAGTGTTATCATTACTCAAACCTAAAGCAGGTTCCCACAAGGGCGTTCCTTCGCCTATTCCATGCAATGTTATTCCATTTACACAATCACTGGTAACATTCTCACCTGCTTCAACTTGAGGTTTTGGCAAAAATGTTAAATCAATTTCATCAGAAGCTGTGCAACCACCGCTATTTACCACAGTTACACTGTATTTACCTGATTCGGTTACACTAATTTGGATTCCGTTTTCACCATTCGACCAATTGATTTGATTATAATTTTGAGTAGTGTTTAAAAATACAACATCTCCCTCGCATGGAGTAGGATTCGGGGTGTAAATATTCACAGTAATTCCTGTATTATATGAAACCACAACAATATTTGATGTTGCTGAGCAGCCATTTGAATTAACGATATTTACAGCATATTGGCCTGTTTGTGAAGCCAGAAAAGTATTGCTAGTAGCACCAGAAATGCTGCCATTGGCGTCAAACCACTGGTATGATGCAGCACCTGAAGAAGCCTGAAGTAGGGCAGGTACAGCATTGCAAATAAGTATAGGTCCCGATGGCGAAACTTGTACATTTGGCAATGGCAAAATATTGATAATTACTGATGCAGAGTTTGTTACACACCCATTAGCGGCAGTAGTTGCAACAGTATAACTTCCAGCTTCAGTAGCAGTATAGGTTGCTCCTGTAGCTCCTGCAATAATATTTCCATTTAAGTACCATTGATAATTGCTTAAGCCCACAGTTGCTTCTAGATTAAGCGATTGGCCGATGCAAAAACTTAGTTGTCCATTGCTTGAAGAAACCACTGGAGTTGTTGAGGTTAATAAAGTAACAGTGGTGGGTGTTGAAACTGCTGTACATCCATTGGCACTGCTTACTTGCAAGGTATAATCACCTGCTGCATTTGCTGTATATTGCTGTGATGTAGCTCCTGCAATTGCTGTTCCATTTAGCAGCCATTGGTAGCTATCTGCAGTGTTCACACTTTCTAAAATTACTGATTCACCGGTACAGATAGTAGTTGAAGACAAAGGATTAATAAGTGCAATTGTGGCTGGTGTAACATTTACTTGTATCACATTTGAAATACCTGCACAGGAGCCACTTCCTACCGAAACACTATAATTTCCACTTTGTGTTACATTTAAACTAGCACTTGTTGCGCCTGGAATGTTAATTCCATTTTCTTGCCATTGGTATGTTCCAACAGCACTTGTGCTCAAAGTAACACTATTTCCAGCACAAAAACTTACTGGTCCACTAGCTGTAATATTGGGCGTAGCACCTGCCCCAACTTGTATGTAACCTGTTTGGGTGCTAGTAAATGTGCCACATGTGTTTGTGATTTGTAATGTTACTGTAAAATTTCCTGAATTATTATAACAAACAGAGTTTGGGTTTTGTGCATTTGAATTTCCAGTGGCAGCGCCCGAAAATGTCCAAAACCATGTTAATGGATTTCCTAAGCTATTATCGGTAAAACTTATGCAATCGCCAGGGCATACAGTTGTGTTAGATGCTGTAAATGCAGGAATTCCTTGCAAACCATTGGTTGAACCTTTTGAAATATTTCCACCACACTTCAATTGCCATGTGGTTGAGGCATCACAAGTTCGTCCTACTGAACAGCCATCGGTTGAACTTGGAACCAAAGCGCAACCTGTATTATTGGGTTTGTTTACATTTACAGGGGCGCATGCGCCTAAGGTCATTGATGTAATATTAAGAGGAAATTGACCTGCTCCCCAATAAATAGCGTCCTGCTGAGCGCCTGTACTATTTACTAAAATTAGCTGTTCAGCAGTGTTTGAGAGTATGCCAATTTCTGTTGCAGGACCTGATGTGCAGCCACAAGTGCTAATATTTAAATTTAATGATCCTCCAGAGTTGTTGCTTCCTATCACAAAATAACCATTTGCTGGGATACTTGTGCCACTTGGCAAAGTTATAGTAAAATCGCCATCTGTAATTACAAAACAGCTTAAATCCACTGCTGAGGTACAAGTATTGTAAAGTTCAATCCACTCAGCTGTATTTGGTACACAAGCACCATCACAAGCGCCACTTGGATTAATCATTACCTCGTTAATAAGCACGCATTGTGCCTTGCTGTTAACGAAACTAAAAAGAAGAATAAAATATAGTATTAAATACTTCATCAAAAAATTGTAAAGTGCAAAGTTAATTCTAAATAAACTGCTTATTGTAAAGGATTTGTTAATTTAGGTAAACATTTATTTACAGCTCACTTTTTATAACTTTTGTGAAACAAGTTTTACCGAGTTTTGTTTACTAGCCTTTAAATGGGTTAAACTGCCGAGTATGAATTCCCATAGCTACTGCGCGGCCAACTTTGTCGGCACCAAAGCGTTGGCGCATTTTATCCATAGCTTGGTATAAACGAATAATTTCTTCGCTATCTTCAAACAAATTGATTTGCTGTCCGCCTCCTACCAAATGGCTAAAACGTACACCTACCAAGCGTATTAACATTCTGCGTTCGTAAAGTTTATCAAACAATTCTTTTACTTTAGGAATAAGTAAATGATCGCTAGCAGTATAGGAAACCCTGCATTGGGTAGTATGTGTATCAAAGTTAGAATATCTTATTTTAACAGTTACGCATGCCGTTAACTTGTTGGAGGAACGCAATTGATACGCTAACTTTTCGGTCATTTTAATTAATACACTTTTAATCATGGCAACATCTATGGTATCGCTTTCAAATGTTTCTTCGCTGCTTAAACTTTTTCTTTCGTTATAGGGTATTACTGGTGAATCATCTACTCCGTTTGCTTTTCTCCAAATACTTACTCCATTTTCGCCAAATGCTTTGGCCATTAATTCAACAGGCATTTGCTGCAAGGTATATACTTTTTCAACGCCCATAGTGCGGAGTAAATGATAGGTTTTTTCGCCAATCATAGGTATTTTTTTTACCGATAATGGGGCTAAAAAACTTTTCTCGAAACCCACATCTATTTTAAGTTGATTATTGGGTTTTGCTTCATCGGTAGCTACTTTGCTGACTGTTTTGTTGGGCGACATGCCAAATGAAATTGGAAGTCCAGTTTCTTTAATGATACGTTGCCTTAGTTCTGTTGCCATTTGGTAGCAACCAAAAAAGCGATCCATTCCTGTTAAATCCATGTAAAATTCATCGATAGATGATTTTTCATATAGAGGCACCGATTCTTTTACAATATCAGTTACCATATTGCTATATTTACTGTATTGCTCGTAATCGCCACGTACTACAAGTGCTTCGGGGCAAAGTCGTTTAGCATTTTTCATAGGCATAGCCGAGTGAATACCGTAGGCACGTGCTTCGTAACTGCAAGCGGCTACAACGCCACGATCGCTGCTTCCACCTATCAGCACAGGCTTTCCTTTTAAGCGCGAATCCATCAAACATGATACAGAAACAAAAAAACAATCCATATCCATGTGCACAATTGTTCTATTAAAATTTGAGTTTGTCATTGTTTATTGTCTAAATTAAAATCAATTATAATGACCTCAAAATAATCATTTATTTACAAACAGAAAAGAAAAATTAAAACCATAATGAAATTTGGCAAGTAATTGATTATAATGATAAAAAATCTCCTCATCAAAAGTTGTCCAAAAGAAGTAATTGCTTACAGAATTTTAGTGTGTTGATAGCTCAGGTATTGCAGTATGAAATAGG
>DAORKI010000154.1:0-6755 GCA_035439485.1 Bacteroidia bacterium | reverse complement strand
CACAAGGCCAACATCTCTCCCGTTTAAAAATGACTTTTTGAGGGACGACTTATTATAAATAAAAAAGTCCAGTAATCGCTGGACTTTTTTCCATTAATGAAACATTAATCTTTTTTGGAGGATAGAGGAAATAATCAAATGTTAACTAGCTTACCTTTAAAATTAGGTTTACGTTTTTCTAGAAATGCCTTTGTTCCTTCTTTGAAATCATCATTTTCGAAACATTTGCCAAATTCTTCAATTTCAGTAGCAAATCCATCAACACCATCTTTATAATTTGCGTTAATAGCAACAATAGCATGGCTAATTGCCACAGGGCTTTTACTTTTAATTTTTTCTACAATTTCAGTCACCTTGTTCATTAGTTCATCTTGGGGAACTACAGTATTGAGTAAACCTAAGTTATAGGCTTCTTCTGCTTTAATCATATCGGCAGTTAAAATTAATTCAAAAGCTTTTCCTTTTCCTGCTAATTGGGCAAGTCTTTGGGTTCCTCCATAACCAGGGATAACTCCTAATGTAACTTCAGGAAAGCCCATTTTTGCATTTTCTGATGCAATTCGAATATGACAACTTAAAGCCAACTCAAAACCTCCTCCTAAAGCAAAACCATTTATTGCTGCAATAACAGGTTTAGGATAGTTTTCGATGTAATCAAATATCAATTGATGACCATTTTTGCTTAACATTTTACCTTGTTCGGCATTAAAATCAGCAAATTCTGCAATATCTGCTCCAGCAACAAAAGCCTTTTGCCCCGAACCTGTAATAACCAATACATGCACTTCATCATTTAATTTATTACTTTCAAGTAAATGATTTAACTCCTTGATTGTCTGTGTAGTTAATGCATTTAACTTATCAGGCCTGTTAATAGTAATTGTTAATACTTTATTCTCTGTGTGATGTAAAATGTTTTCGTAATTCATCCTTAGTCTTAATTAAAAATTTCTGTTATTTTTTACCCAATTGCTAATGTAATCAACTACTTCTTTAGTATCAGTTCCGGGGGCAAAGAGTTGACCTACACCTTGTTGCATTAATTTTTGCATGTCTGTCTCGGGAATAATGCCTCCACCTGTGAGTAACACATCATGAAGACCTTTCTCTTTCATTAAGTTTATTATTTTCGGAAAAACGGTATTGTGAGCACCACTAAGAATGCTGACCCCAATAGCGTCAACATCTTCTTGCAAGGCTGTATTTACTACCATTTCTGGTGTTTGACGCAAACCAGTATAAATAACTTCCATACCAGCATCTCTTAAAAAAGAGGCAATGATTTTTGCACCTCTATCATGGCCATCTAAACCAACTTTTGCAATAAGTACCCTAATTGGACGATTCATAAAGTTTGTATTAAGAGGCTATTTCTGATTGTTTTACCTTGAAAAGTGCGGCTAACTTTTCTATTACATAATCCACTTCTTCTTTTGTATTGTATTTTGAAAAAGAGAAACGAATGGATGGGCGATCTTGATCTGATTTTATTCCTCTAAGTACGTGAGAACCTTGATTACTTCCACTGGTACATGCACTTCCGCCAGATGCCGAAATGCCAGCAATATCTAAGTTAAACAATAACATTTCAGCATTGTCTGTTTTAGGGAATAGCACATTAAGAACCGTATAAAGCGAATTTCCTTCAGAATTTCCATTGAAACTTACACCAGGAATAGATTCTTTTAATTTTGTTATAAAATAATCTTTAACGCCTTGTATATGAGCTTGATGCTCATCCATCTGGTTATAGGCTATTTCGAGAGCTTTAGCCAAGCCTGCAATACCATATACATTTTCGGTACCTCCTCGCATATTACGTTCTTGTGATCCACCATATATAAAGGGTTTAATTTTTACATTATGGTTGATATATAAAAATCCAACACCTTTAGGGCCATGAAATTTATGAGCTGCACAAGTAATAAAATGCACATTTAAATTTTGTAAATCGTGTTTGTAGTGCCCCATAGTTTGTACAGTATCGCTGTGAAATATGGCATCATACTTTTTACACAATTCACCCACATTTTCCAAGGGCAATAAATTTCCTATTTCGTTATTGGCATGCATTAAACTAACCAACGAACGCACGTTAGAACTCAGTAATTCTTCTAAATGTTTTAAATCAACATCTCCATTTTCAAGTAAATTTACTATACTGAGTTTAATTTTGCCTTTTTTTTCTAAATGTTCAAGCGTATGTCCAACAGCGTGATGTTCGATACTTGAAGTTATTACATGTTTAATTCCTAAATCATCAACACTACCAATAATGGCCATATTATCAGCCTCAGTACCACCAGAAGTAAAAAATATTTCGGCTGGGGTACAGTTCAGTAATTTAGCAACAGATTTTCTGGCATTTTCAATTATGGCGCGTGTTTTTCTACCATGTGCATGAATTGATGAGGGATTTCCAAATTGCTCGGTGAGGATAGGTATCATCACCTCAATAACTTCTTTATCTATAGGTGTGGTGGCGGCATTATCAAAATAAATCTTCATCTTAATTGATTTAATATTTATGCAAAATAAAGAAAAAAAGCAGTAAAAAGCATCATTTCTTTACTTTTTAATCATTTCTTTGATGTCAGCAATAATTTTCTCTGCCAAATTTTCTGCTGTTGTTTGCGATTTACTTTCTGCATAAATTCGAATGATAGGTTCTGTGTTTGATTTTCTTAAATGTACCCATTCTTTATCAAATTCAATTTTTACTCCATCAACAGTATTTATTGGTTGCTTTTTGTATTTTTCTTGAATATCCTTCAATACTTTATCGGCATTGATTTCTTTATTAAGCTCGATTTTGTTTTTAGAAATGTAATAGTTGGGATATTTACTTCTCAACATGGAAGTACTTTTCCCAAATTGTGCTAAATGACTTAGAAATAATGCAATTCCCACCAAAGCATCACGTCCATAATGCAATTCAGGGTAAATAATTCCTCCATTTCCTTCGCCTCCAATAACCGCTTTTGTTGCTTTCATCATTTCAACCACATTTACTTCTCCTACAGCAGACGCATTGTACTCACAACCAGCAGCTTCAGTTACATCCCTTAAAGCTCTGGTGGAGGATAAATTGCTCACGGTATTGCCTTTTTTTGTACTTAAGATATAATCAGCTACGGCCACTAAAGTGTATTCTTCGCCAAACATTTCGCCATCTTCAGAAATAAGAGCCAAACGGTCAACATCCGGATCGACCACTATGCCTAAATGCGCTTTATTTTTGAGTACTGCTTTTGAAATATCATGCAGATGCTCAGGAAGGGGTTCTGGATTGTGTGGGAAATTACCGTCAGGTGTGCAATAAAGTTCAATAACTTCGTTTACGCCTAGTGCCTTAAGTAACATTGGTACCGCAATACCACCTGTGCTGTTTACACAATCGATTACTATTTTAAAATTACGTTTTTTTATAGCTTCCACATTTACTGTGGGCAATTCCAATATTTTTTCGATATGCTTGGCCATATAACCATCCATTAAAAAATATTTGCCCAAGTGGTTCACCTCACTAAATTCAATTTGATCTTTATCGGCAATCGATAATACTTCTTCACCATCTTTCCCAGAAATAAACTCACCTTTATGGTTGAGCAATTTGAGCGCATTCCATTGTTTAGGATTATGACTAGCCGTTAGGACAATACCTCCATCTGCTTTTTCTAAGGCAACTGCCATTTCTACTGTAGGTGTGGTACTTAAACCAAGATCAATAACATCAATGCCAACACCCATAAGTGCTCCGGCTACAAGATGGTTTACCATTTCGCCTGATATACGGGCATCACGACCGACCACTATTTTAACTGATTTTTTTTGACTTTTTTGTTTAATCCATAGGGCAAACGCTGAGCTAAACTTCACAATATCAATAGGACTTAGTCCATCGCCCATTTTACCACCAATGGTTCCTCTAATTCCCGAAATCGATTTAATTAATGTCACAGTATATTTTTTTAAAACAAGGCTGCAAAAATAAGCTTTTTTACCCGAGTGATACACACCAAAAATGGCAAGTTATCCTCAAAAATTGTTATTAAAATGTTGATAAATTTTATTAGTACGAATTAGTTGAGGAAACGACAATTGTGAAGAAAGCGATAGTGTTTTACAAAACAGATTAACCTTATAGATGGAGTTTCAGTATTCATCTTTACTTGAATTTACTGACTCAATTTACTTTAGGTTAAATCTGTGAAATAATGGATTTATACTAATTTTAAACCATACAAATTACAATTCAAGCCCATTTTCAATATGAATTTTCATTTTTATCTTTCATTTGCGCAAATATAACTTCTAGTCCATGATTGTTTTTAACTTGATGTTTGTTTTCTTGAATCAGCTTTTGAATAAAGTTTATTCTTTCCTCTGGCAAGGGATGTGTGCTCAAAATACTTGGAATTTTATCATTTGACTCAGCATTTAATCTTTCAAACAAATTAATCATGCCCTTAGGATCGAGCTGTTTTTTCTGCATTAATGTAAATCCATTTTCATCGGCATCTTTTTCTAAACTTCTTGAATACTGTAATTCACGCAATTGTTCTGTTTGCGCCCCTATCAATGCTAACATGCCATCATCAAAACCTCCAAAAATAACTTGTACTAATAAGGAAAAACCCATGGTGTTGAAGGTGTTTTTAAGTGTATGTTTCAATTTAATGTGAGCATACTCATGGGCTAAAAGTCCTGCCAACTCATGGCTTGATTGCGTTTTATTTAGTATTTCATCATACACTACAATAAAGCCTCCCGGCAAAGCATAAGCATTTACCTCCCTTTTTTTTACACATAAAAGCTGCACTGTGCTGTTACCAGCAAAATCTAAACTGTCAAAGAACTGGTTCAAGAGAGTTGTTTTGTAGGCGTCAATTTTTTCACTTTGCTGCACTTGATTAAACATTGCTTTCCCAAACTTATATTCATACTCTTGAGGAAAATGCTCCACTGCCTTGTTAACAAGAAAAGGCAGCAAAAAAAAGTAGGCTAGTACAATCAAACCAATTATTAAGCTTGTAAAAATGAGAATGTATTTCACAAAGGTAGATTTTCCATTTTTAAAGAGCGCGGCAACCAATGGTTCTTTGTTGTAATGTGCTTTTAGAAAATCTAAAAAAGCTTCATCTCGGCATGTAAAAGATTGATAAGGGTATGCACCAAAGTTGACTACCACATTTTTTTTATTATACCTATGTATTCCAGCAATTTCAACAAAGTTAAAGTTTATGGTTTGAAGTGGTTGTGCTATCTTTAATGCAAAACCATTTTCATTGATTGAGAGGTTGGCTGCTGTAACGGCAGCGTTGGCTGAGCTTTTATATTCAACTGAAAAAGTTTGATGAGTATACATACCTTTATTTTTATTGCGAAATAAATCAATTTGAGCAACTGTTTTGCTACTTGTGCGTTAAAGTAACTAAAAATTCCTTTTATGTTGCATCAGTACCATTACACCATTCCATCAACTGTTCATCATTTGCCCATGTTAACTACTGTGACATATGCCAATGAAGCTATGTTAAAACCTGTAATTATTTTTTCGCATGGTTTTAAAGGGTTCAAAGATTGGGGGCATTTTCCTCAAGTGGCCGAATGGTTTGCTCAACAAGGCTTTGCTTTTATAAGATTTAATTTTTCGCACAACGGAACCAGTTTAGAAAATCCAAGTGAATTTGATCGGTTAGAGCATTTTGGCAACAATAATTTTACTAAAGAGTTGGCGGATTTGAATGATGTGATCAATTGGGTGGAAGGGCATGCATCAGAACATCACTTTGATACCCATCAGATATATTTAATTGGCCATAGCAGGGGAGGTGGTATCAGTATTATTAAGGCAAGTGAAGATTCGAGAATTAAAAAAATAGTGACATGGGCGTCTGTTGCCGATTTTGAAAGCAGATTGAAAGTAGATGGTTTTGAAGAATGGAAAAGAACGGGAGTAGCTTATATTCCTAACTCCAGAACAAACCAACAGATGCCATTGTTTTTTCAATTTTATGAAGATTTGGATCAAAATCGAGAACGTTTATTAATACGCAAAGCGGCAAAAAGATTGAATAAACCTTTGCTTATTATTCATGGGACTGAAGATGATACTGTGTCTTTAAGTGAGGCTAATGCGCTCCATCAGTGGGCCAGTGGCTCAAGATTGTGTTTAATTGAAAAGGCCGATCATACCTTTAATGCAGTGCATCCATGTACAGCGCAGGAGTTGAATGTGCATATTTTAAAGAAGTTAAGGGTTAGTTTGGATTTTTTAGTAGGGGATTTTTAAGAGTTAGTTTAATATTGATTTAAAAAGGTTCATACTCTTGAAAAATAATCTTAAGCTGTTTACAGGCTGGTCGGTGACGGAACACCGACCAGTGGGGAAAAATCGTCAATAACTAAAACATGACCAAGATTTTATCAAATATCGATAATAAAGGTGATTCAAATGGAGTATACCTAAATTCATTTTTTAAGCGGTAGGCTGTAATTCTGTTTGATGAAATAAGAATATATAATTGAATGCCTTTTTTCATTTGTGTTACAAATATATATTTCAATGCCTAATAGTCAATATTCTGTTTTGGGGAATACACTTGATACAAGCACAGTTTTAGCAGCAGTGAAATTTGAAATCATTTGAGAAATTAAGGGGGAGCAGTGGGAAAACCTACCACGAGAGGAGTTTAGATAGTCGTCCCTCAAAAAGTGCAATTCCTATAGGCCTATTGGATTTCCTAAATAAT
>DAORKI010000153.1:3078-6814 GCA_035439485.1 Bacteroidia bacterium | reverse complement strand
TTTTTGCCTACTACGAACACGTATATTGAAAAAGATTTAGCCATTAATGATGAAATTGAAAAACTTCGTTTAAGTACCGCCTCTACCCTATTGAGTGGCCGACAAGATGTAATTGTAGTATCATCGGTATCATGTATCTATGGTATGGGAAATCCGAGCGACTATTATGAAAATGTAATTCGAATACAAGTTGGTCAATTGATATCAAGAAATAAGCTCTTACATTTATTGGTGGGCAGTCTATATTCAAGAACTGAAACTGAATTTGTAAGAGGGAAGTTTAGGGTTAAAGGTGATACTGTAGATATTTACTTGGCCTATTACGACTATGGTTTTAGGGTAGTTTTTTTTGGTGATGAAATTGAAAGCATAGAATCTTTTGACCCAATATCGGGTTATAAAATAGACACCTTAAGCCAAGCTGTAATTAGCCCTGCTAATTTATTTGTAACTACTAAAGATGCCATGCTTCAAGCCATTTTTCAAATTCAAGAAGATATGGTAAAACAGGTAGATTACTTTAAAGAAATGGGCAAACATTTGGAGGCAAAGCGCTTGGAAGACCGTGTTACCTATGACTTAGAGATGATGCGTGAATTAGGCTACTGCAGCGGAATTGAAAATTATTCGAGATACTTTGATAAACGTAAACCAGGTGCAAGGCCATTTTGTTTAATTGATTATTTTCCTAAAGATTTTGTCACCATTATTGACGAAAGTCATGTGACCATTCCACAAATTAGAGGCATGTATGGTGGTGACCGTTCGCGAAAAGTTAACTTGGTAGAATATGGTTTTAGGTTGCCAGCAGCCATGGATAACCGCCCACTGCAATTTGATGAGTTTGAAAGTTTAATGAACCAAGTAATTTATGTGAGCGCCACTCCTGCAGATTTTGAATTGGAAAAAAGTTCAGGTGTTGTAGTTGAGCAAGTAATTCGACCGACTGGTTTGTTAGACCCTGTTATAGAAGTAAGACCAAGTGTGAATCAAGTAGATGATTTGTTAGATGAATGCCAACAACGAATTGACTTAAACGAACGTGTATTAGTTACTACCCTGACCAAACGTATGGCCGAAGAATTGGCTAAATACATGGCCAATTTAAATATTCGTTGTCGATATATTCATTCTGAAGTGGATACTTTAGAACGCGTGGAAATACTGCATGACCTTCGTATTGGAAAATTTGATGTATTGATTGGTGTGAACTTATTACGTGAAGGACTTGATTTACCTGAAGTTTCGTTAGTTGCCATTTTAGATGCCGACAAAGAAGGCTTTTTAAGATCGCATCGCTCTTTAACCCAAACAGCTGGCCGTGCAGCAAGAAATGTAAATGGAAAGGTAATTATGTATGCTGACCATATTACACATTCTATGCAATTAACTATTGATGAAACTGAACGAAGAAGAGAAAAACAAATTGCCTACAACACCAAACATGGCTTGGTACCTACACAAATTAATAAATCAACAGACTCAGTGTTATCGAGCAATAAGCCAAGAGATTCAAGATTTAATACACATGCTTATGAGGAGCCAGAAAATATAAGTATTGCTGCTGATCCCGTAGTTCAATATATGAATAAAGATCAATTAAAGAAAACCATGCAAGCCACTAAAAAACAAATGGAGGCAGCCGCTAAAGCACTTGATTTTATTGAAGCAGCGCGTTTAAGAGATGAAATGTATGCTATAGAAAAATTGATTGAGCAAAAATAATGGCATAATTTTTAGTTTGTCATAAAAAAAGCCTGTTATGAAAAATTTAAACTTTTCCTTTATTGTGTTGCTCTTGATTACATCAAGTCTTTTGAGTGCTTGTATGTCATACACCAGCTTACAAGTGCTTAAGCCAGCAGAAATTACACTGGAAGAAAATATTATTAATGTAGGAGTAATCAATAGAACCTATCCGGCCAAACAAAATCAAGCATGGAATATTATTGAAGGTGTTTTAACCGGTGAAGGCATTGGCACAGACCGCAGAGGTTCAGATGCCACAGTAGATGGTATGATTGATATTATGAGTCAGTCGCCTCGTTTTAAATTGATGCGTTTAGATATTGATAATTTAAAAGGCAGTGGCACTGGTCAATTTCCAGAGCCTTTAGATAAGGATAAAATCAAAGAAATATGTGAAAGAAACAATTTGGATGCCTTAATAACCTTGGAAGCCTTTGATTCAGATTCTCGTGTTAATTTTGTTCCTATTACCATCAGAACCAAAGTAGCCAAAGATGTTTATAAAGATTTACCTGGTATAAGAGCGGATAGTCGCATGAATATTACCGCAGGCTGGCGCGTTTACAATTATAGAAGTGAAATTATTTCTGATGAATTTAGGTATACTGATTTTTTATCATTTAGTGGCCAAGGTTTGACGCAGCCTGAGGCTTTATCGGGCCTGCCATCCAAATTTGATGCGCTGGTGAAAACAGGATTTCATACGGGGCAGCGCTATGGTCGTAGAATTACACCACTTTGGGTAACTGAAAGCAGGAGATATTATACCAAGGGTAACGATGCATTAAAAACAGCTGGCAGAAAGGCTAAATCGGGCAATTGGGAGTCGGCAGCAGAAATTTGGAAAAAGGAAGCCCTAAGAAAAGATAAGAAAATTGCTGGACGCGCATGTTATAACATGGCCGTATTTGCGGAAACCAGAGGTAATTTTGACCTTGCCTTAGAATGGAGTCAGAAAGCTTATGGTGATTATGGTAATAAAAAAGCAAGATCATACACCTATCTCATAAAACGTAGAATGCAAGATAGAAAGGTATTACAGCAGCAAATGGCACCAGTTGACAAACAAGAGGGCGAGTAAAAATTTGCATATCAAATATTATTTATATCTTTGCGCCCTCAAAAATGGTTCTGTAGCTTAATTGGATAGAGCATCTGACTACGGATCAGAAGGTTGGGGGTTCGACTCCCTCCAGGACCACTAGAAAGCAGAGAAAGAGAGAAGAGAAGAAAGAGATTAAAGCGGGAACAAGCGTTTCCGCTTTTTTTGTGCCCAAAAAAGCTTTATTACGGCCTGATGGCCTTTTTAGATTGCATTTAAAAGTTATAAGCTAAATAAAACACTTCAACGTTCAAACTTATAATTCCTTGTTTCTTGTTTAACCCGAATTAATCGGTAGTAGTTACGCATGAAACGCACTTGCAATTTTATGAGAGTAAACCCGCTTAGCAAGTGTTTTCAATCCTTACAACGAATAGATTGAATTACAGCTGATGCAGCGACTCCTCATTTTCTAATAAGGAATTTGGAATGGTTATTCAGAAGGAAGCCGAGGATTACTCTTGAGATTATTGCTTATCCCAACCCCGCCCAGCAACAAATTCATTTTACGCCAGTGCAAGCCAATACCTATATACTTTTACAACACCCAAGGCCAGCAAATCCTCAGCGCCACGTGCACCAACAGCATCAATATTGCCAGCCTCAGCCAAGGGCTTTATCTATACACGATAACCAACCTCAATGATAAATTATTAAATACTGGGAAGTTTGTGAAAGAGTGATTTTAATACACTAAATGCATTAAAAAGTACTTAATATGCAATAAATGTAAAAATAAGACTATTGTAATATGCTTATTTATACAAAAAGTGTAAGAATAAGCATATTTACAACTTCAATAAATCTTATTTCAACATTTGAGTATGGATGAGGAAAAGATGATGAGTCCTTTGGTTGGTATCCATTGACACCATTGGTTGGTGT
>DAORKI010000153.1:0-2978 GCA_035439485.1 Bacteroidia bacterium | reverse complement strand
GCGGAAAGATACAATGAGCATTACGTATTATTTCTTAAATTTTTTGCCAAAAAACTATGAGTTATTTACGCTATCCTTGTTGGTTTTACTATTCCCATTTTTGTAAAAATGTTTTGTTGCTGCTTTTGAGCCAATTGTAAAGTGGCGTTCATTCCTTCAATAAATGGCCTTTATTGACTTTTTATACCTTTTAGGGTATATTTTCAGGTTCGCTATGGCTCTCCGCTCTCAAACTGTTTATGGCGTTCCTTTGCTTGGGCAAAGGCCGGGTTTTCCGCGCTACAAGGTAGCTTGCTTCAATCCCTAACGCGACTATGCACTCATCCTAACTATTTATTATTCCAATATTTCGAATTGATAGTAATTAGCAATGATTTATTTATTGTATGTTTATAAATATTAACAGATATTTACCCTATGAAGGCAAACTTAACCGATTTAAGTAGTTTAAATGAGCTACAACACGAAGCTGTGGTAAGTGAAGAATTACGATTATTAGTATTGGCAGGCGCAGGCTCTGGCAAAACTAAAACATTGCTTCAAAAATTAATTTATCTCATCGAGGAAAAAGGGGTGAGTCCAGCTCATATTTTGGCCATCACATTTACCAAAAATGCCGCCAATGAAATGATTGACCGCCTTATCATTACTGCTGAAGGGAACAATCATTATGAAGAAATATTAGTTAATAAAAATTTATCATTTATAGAAAAGAATAGGCAACGCTTAATGCATCAAAAAAAGCATAAATGGATTGAAGGCCTTAGCATTAAGACTTTTCATAGCTTTTGCTATACAGTTTTGCGTAGCTATGGTGTAAACGAATTCGATAATAAATTTAAGATTATCGGAGCCGAAAAAGCAGATGAAGAAGATGAAACAGCCAAATTTGCAGCGCCTGAAACAGTTTATGAAGTGATACACAAATTACTCATTGAATGTTGTGAAGAACAATCATTTTTGCTACAACTTAAACGTTATATATTAGATTACTTTGTTGATAAAATACATATTAAGAAGCCAGATAATCCGCTACTGAATAAACATGCGAAGTTCTATACCAGCTTGGACGGTACAAAAGTTAGATCTAAATCAGAACAGTTTATTGCTGATTGGTTTTATAGACACAGCATTAAATATGAATATGAGCCACTTTTAAACATTAAAGATTTTTCATTCCGTCCCGATTTTTTTGTGCCAGCCGCCAATCTTTACATTGAGCATATCAGCGATAAAAGCTACGCCACAAATAGTAAAGAAGAACAATTCGAAAAAGGAAAATTCCTCCTGGTAAAGACATTTGAAGAAATGACCAAAGACTCAGCACTTTTTAATCATACTTTAGATAAAATACTCAAGAACCGTTTACCAGTCAATTATCAAGCAAATACAACACTAAACTACAAAGAAGAATTCAGTGGCTATCATGAAAACATCAAAGATTTTTTAGTTCAAGTAATTCGTATTGTGGACATGATAAAAGTAGAAAATATTGACATCAATACGGTGATTAAAAACGCAGCCAGCGACCAGCATGAAAGGGTGCGTCACTTCTATGAATTGGCCATTCCATTAGTAAAAAAATACATGGCTTATTGTACAGATAAATCTTATTTAGATTTCAATGACCTCATCACCAAAACAACTCAATTATTTCAACATCAAGAGGATATTGCCACCAAGTACAAAGGGCAATACAAATATATTTTAGTAGATGAGTTTCAAGATGTCAATAATTTACAAGTGGACCTCTTATCTTTACTTATTACACCAAGTACGCAACTCTTTTGCGTAGGTGATGATTGGCAAAGTATTTATGGTTTCCGTGGTTCTAATGTAAGTTATATTGTCAATTTCGAGTCACATTTCCCTAATGCAAAAGTAATTAAACTTAACCTGAATTACCGGAGCTCACAGAACATTGTGGGGGCAAGCAATGAAGTCATTAAACATAATAAATTCAAGGTCGATAAGGATGTTATTGCCTCCAAAAAGTCGGAACATAAAATTGTGGTTTTTGCAGGAAATACTGAAGAGGAGAATCTCAATTTTTGTTACAATAAAGTGCAGGAATTGCTTCAGGATGGTTTAAATGGTGAAGATATTTTATTCCTATACCGTAGGAGTAAAATGTACAGCCCTTATTTTTTTAAATTTCAAAAAGAAGGACTCCGTGTGCAAGCCAAAACCATTCATGCTGCCAAAGGACTTGAAGCTAAGGTGGTATTTATTTTAGGTCTAACAGAAGGCAATGGCGGCTTTCCCGACATTTGGCTCGAAGACCGTATCTTCCAAATAATAAAAAAAGCCAACCATGATTTGCTCTTAGAAGAGGAAAGAAGATTGTTTTATGTAGCCATTACACGCGCCAAGGAAAAGCTTTTTTTAATTACAGAAAAAGGCAATGAATCAAGCTTTCTAAGGGAAATCCCAGAAATTTTTACAGTAAAATCAGGGCAGCCATTGAAATCCGTTGTTGATAAAGTAATCACCTGCAAAAAGTGCTTCAGTGAATTGCAAAAATTGTTTGTTGTTTGTCCTTATTGTGGGGAGAAGGTTTAGGCTTGCTTTTTAACTACCCTCATTCTCTAAATCAACAAAGTCTTCTTTTAATGATTTAAGTTTAAGTTCAGCATTAAATGAAAATTCAATTATTATTTTTCTGTTTCTATCATCATTTTCAATTAACTCATTGCTAGTACAAACATATTTCCAAATTGGGAAAGGCACTTTGTTATTATGCAAAGTTAAATTTTTGGATTGTACCATAAAATCAGGGTTAATCTCAAATTTTGATTTAGAAATTAATCTAGTGATATCTTGAGGTTCGATATTTGTGTTTACACTACTTTCGAATAATCCTTTAAATTCATCGATGTCTTCTGCAAAGAAATCAGTCGCAACAAATGTATGTGAAGCTATACTGTCGTAATAAGCCTGTAATATTTTTTGAGCTAACTTTCTGCTATTCTTTTCTT
>DAORKI010000152.1:0-6836 GCA_035439485.1 Bacteroidia bacterium | reverse complement strand
TGAAATTGACTAAGCCTCCCACATGCAATTCCACCTCAGGTGCTTGCCAAAAATGGTCAGATGTTAGACATTTTGAGAGGGGGTGAAAGGAGTTTACTCGTGTAAATGACTGAGCCACCTCTCAAAATAACGACACAGATGACCATTTTTCGCAGGCACCAAAAAAAATACCTCTGATTGAATTTACAATCAGAGGTATTCGATACATATAAGTACTAGAATTACTAGTCTATTTGGTTTAAAGTTTGTCTGTAAGCAGCCTTTTTAATTTCTTCTCTTCTCAAAACAGAAGGCTTTGTAAACTTTTGTCTGTCACGTAATTCACGTAACATTCCTGTTTTCTCTACTTTCTTTTTGAATTTCTTCAATACTTTGTCGATTGGCTCGCTTTCTTTTACTGGAACTATAATCATTTTTTTCTTTTGGTTAAATTTTTTGAGGGCGCAAATATAATAAATAAATAATAATTAACAAAACTATTTTAATATCTCTCTGGCAATCACCAACTTTTGAATTTCGGAGGTGCCTTCACCAATGGTGCATAATTTACTGTCGCGGTAATATTTTTCTACGGGAAAATCTTTAGTATAACCGTATCCACCAAAGATTTGCACCGCTTCAACTGAGCACTTCACAGCCACTTCAGAAGCATAATATTTGGCAAAAGCGCTTTC
The DNA here is from genome assembly GCA_035439485.1 of Bacteroidia bacterium. Classification (GTDB taxonomy): domain Bacteria; phylum Bacteroidota; class Bacteroidia; order UBA4408; family UBA4408; genus CAIKXD01. Next base: position 6,162 of record DAORKI010000152.1, on the reverse strand, counting down.
TTTTGTCATTTTCTTGTGGTTATTTTTTAGGTAAGCGGCTTGGAAGGTTAATAATTCGGCAGCTTCAATTTCTGTTGCCATGTCAGCCAATTTAAAGCCAATGGCTTGAAAATTGCCTATAGGTTGTCCAAATTGTTCACGCTCTTTGGCATATTTTAAAGAGGCTTCATAAGCGCCTTTAGCAATTCCTAATGAAAGCGCTGCAATAGAAATTCTTCCACCATCTAAAATTTTCATAGCTTGAATGAAGCCATCACCAACCTCACCTAAAACTTGACTTTTATGCACACGGCAATTATCAAAAATCATTTCGGCAGTTTCTGAGGCACGCATACCAAGCTTATTTTCTTTTTTACCCGCATTAAAACCTGGGGTGCCACGTTCAACTATGAAAGCTGTCATACCATGGGAATCTAATAGCTCACCAGTACGAGCAATTACTACAGCAACATTTCCACTAATGCCGTGTGTTATCCAGCATTTTGTACCATTTAATACCCAATAATCGCCATCTTGTTTAGCAACGCATTTCATACGCATAGCATCAGAACCAGTATTAGGTTCAGTTAAACCCCAAGCTCCAATAAATTCGGCAGTTGCTAATTTTGGTAAATATTTTTTCTTTTGTTCATCATTACCGAAAGCCATAATATGACCTGTGCACAGTGAATTATGAGCAGCCATTGATAAAGCAATAGAACCACAAATTTTTCCTAATTCACTTATGGCAGTTACATACTCAAAATAAGAGAATCCAGATCCACCATACTCTGTAGGGACTAAAACACCCATTAAACCAAGATCACCTAATTTTTTAAAAACTTCTATTGGAAAGGTTTGGGATTCGTCCCATTCCATTAATTTAGGACGAATATGTTCATCACCAAATTTCTTAATCATATCAGCAATCATGAGCTGATTTTCATTTAAACTAAAATCCATTATTGATTATTTTTGGGTCGCAAAAATATAAAAAAAATCGAATTTTGAAGGCCTAATAATTCACCAAAGAAAATATGTCTTGACTATAGGGTTTCAATTTATCTTTTCCATTTAAAAAATCGAGCGATACAATAAATGAAAAACACGATACCGAGGCACCAGCTTTTTCAACTAGTTTACATGCGGCAACAGCAGTTCCTCCTGTAGCTAATAAATCATCATGAATCATCACTTTTGCACCTTTGTTTAATGCATCACTGTGCATTTCAATTACTGCCGAGCCATATTCTAAGTCATATTCTTCGCGGATGGTAGTATAAGGCAATTTTCCAGCTTTTCGGATTGGAATAAAGGGTACATTTAACAAACGTGCCACCGTCATTCCAAACAAAAAACCTCTACTTTCAATACCTAAAACAGCATCAATTTGATGTGTTTTTGCATTATTAGCAATTTCTGCGCTAATTTTTTCACACAAAGCAGGTTGTAGCAAAATTGGGGTAATATCTTTAAAAATGATTCCTTCTTTGGGAAAATTAGGTACATCACGAATTACACTTTTTATTTCTTGTTCAAGCATGGTATCAATATTAAAGCACAATAATAAGAAGTTTCAGTTTAAAACCACCACACAAAAAATTAAAATTGGAATGAGAGAGTCAAATTATTTTATACCGATATGATATTGGTAATAGACCAAATAAATTTGGTCTAACAAATAATCATCGGCATTTACCTCAGTTTAAAATGGTCGTTAGACCATTTCACTTTCGTATTACCTTAAGCAATAAGCATATAATAGTTTATTGCTTGAGTATAGTTTTACATATTCCAAATCAAAAATTTATAATAAGTTGTTCGAAAATGTTACAATTAAAACCAATTTTACGGGAATTATTCATTTCTTAACAAAATGAAAGCTAATTTGCTAATTGCCATTTAAATAATCTTAAAAAAATAGTATTACACCTAAATTATATAATAAATATCAATTTAAATCTACATTTGCGTTTGTATTTTTAAAATCACATGAAGCAAATTATTATATCAATAGCATTTATTTTTATACTTTTACAAGGCAACCATGGATTTGCTCAGCAACAATGGACCTTGCAACAATGCATAGAGCATGCCATGAAAAATAACTTGCAAGTTAGAATTGCAGTTTTAAATAATGAACTAAATGAAGCTAACCTTAAACAAAGCAAGGCCAACGCATTGCCAAATTTGAACTTTGGTGCAAATAACACCTATAACTTTGGTAAAACAATTGACCGATTTACAAATCAATTTGCCAATACCAGGGTACAATCCATTAATTTAGGATTGCAAACACAGTGGAATTTATTTAATGGCTTACAAAACTATCATACTATTAAGCAAAATGAAATCAATATTTTAACTGGGAAATATGATATTGATAGAACTAAAAATGATATTTCTTTAAACATAGCCAATGCATTTTTACAAATAGCTCTAGCCAGAGAATTGGTGAACATTACTCAAAATCAAGTAAATACAACAAATACGCAACTTACAAGAATTAAAAAACTGGTTGAGGCAGGTGCATTACCTAAGTTTAATCAATATGAAGCAGAGTCTCAGCTTTCGTCTGAAGAACTGAATGTTGTAAATGCCACAAATCAGCTGAACATAGCAACCCTTAACTTGGCCTTACTTTTAAATATTAATCCAAATGATTTTAGTATAAGTATTCCTAATTTACCTAATCCTAACGAACTTCCTTTGAATTATACTGCTGATCAAGTATATAATTCGGCTTTAAGCAACCAGCCAATCATTAAGGGGGCAGAGAATAGGGTATTGAGTGCTGAAAAGGATATTAAAATTGCTAAAAGTGCCATTTTACCTAGTTTAGTATTTAGTGGGTCATTAGGAACTGGTTATTCGGGCTTAGCTCAGCAAATAGCAGGATATGATTCGACAATAGCCTCAATTGGATATACAGCAACAGGTGGAAAGGTGTATAGTTTATTTGTAAATCCAGTTTTTGAGAAAACACCTTATGGAACACAATTTAAGGATAATTTTAACCGCTCTTTAGGCATTACTTTGAGTGTACCTTTGTTTAATAATTTGCAAACACACACTAATGTAACACGCGCAAAAATTAATTTGGAATCGGCAAAATTACAATTGCTTCAAAATAAGTTAGACCTACAGCGTACTGTATTGCAGGCTTATACAGATGCTAATGGTGCTTTAAAAAAGTATAATGCAACTGAAAAAACTGTAATTGCCCTTAAAGAATCCTTTAAATATGTTGAGCAAAGATATAGTGTAGGAGCGGCCAATGCGGTTGACTACAACACTCAAAAAAATAATGTTACCAATGCCGAAGCACAATTGTTACAAGCAAAATATGAATATATTTTTAAAGCTAAAGTGCTTGATTTTTATTTAGGCAAGGCTATTGTATTATAATTTTTTAGCTAAATATTTATTTGAACTACGATTAATTATGAGCCATTTACAAAGGGGTATTACCCTAGTTATAAGGCCCATGTATAAACAGGGAGAAATAATATAAATCGATTGCCTATATTGGTAGCTATGTTTGTTTAAAATCTAAACAAACATTGTCAAATTAAAAAAAATCTTTTAGGTTTGCAACCTTATAATATTTATAACGCAAATGGATATATCTAAAATTATTGCTATTTCTGGTTACCCGGGATTGTTTAGAGTGGTGGCTCAGGCCCACAATGGAATTATTGTTGAATCGTTAATCGACAAAAAAAGGATGCAAGCATTCAGCACTTACAAAATTAGTGCATTGGAAGATATAAGCATTTTTACTACAGGTGAAGATATGCCTTTAAAAGATGTTTTGAAAAAAATGTTTGAAACAGAAAAAGGACAAGCAACCATTGATGCTAAGGCAAGCAATGAAGAGCTTAAAGCATATATGAAAAAAATGCTTCCTGATTATGACAATGAAAAAGTACATGTATCGGATATTAAGAAATTGATTAATTGGTATAATTTACTTGAAAAAAATGATATGCTTAAATCAACCGAAGAAGTAAAGGTTGATTCAACAGAAAAGACAGCAGAGGAAAAACCAAAAGTAAAAAAGGCAGCAGCTAAAACAGCCGCAAAAGCAAAGCCTGATGGTGCTACAGCTAAGGCCAATACCAAAGGTGCAAGAAAAACTGTAACTGTGAGAAAAACAGGAGCTTAAAATTTGCTCAATAAACAATTAAATGCTGTGAAATTTTCACAGCATTTTTATTTTAAAAACAAACCAACATGAATACAAGCATTGAACTTATTTTATTACCCAAAAATTTTATTTTAAATACATGGGATGATATAAAACCCTATTATGAAAAACTTTTAGCAGCGCCATTAAATTCTTTGATAGATTTAGAAAAATGGATGCTTGAACGAAGTGAATTAGAATCATTTGTTTCGGAAGACTTGGGAAAACGATACATTGCAATGACTTGCAATACTATTGATGAAAAAGTGAGTGAAGCCTATTCCTTTTTTATTGAAAAAATTCAACCTGAAATTGCACCTTATAGTAATTTGTTGGATAAGAAATTGATTGATTGCCCTTATACTCAATCATTAGATAGTGCAATCTATAGCATTTATCTAAGAGCAGTAAAAATGAATATTGCTATTTTTAGGGAAGTGAATATTCCTTTGTTTACCGAACTTAACAATTTGGCCCAACAGTTTAGCACTGTTTCGGGTAGTATGTCTGTCATTATTGATGATAAGGAAATGACTTTACCACAAGCTGCTAAGCTTTTACAATTGAATGATAGAACGAAAAGAAAAGAAGTATATGAAGCTATAGCAAATAGAAGAGCTATGGCACGTGAAGAACTCGATGAAATTATGAATAAAATGGTTCAGTTAAGACATCAAGTAGCGATAAATGCTGGTTATGAAAATTTTAGAGATTATATGTTTGATGCTCTGGGTCGCTTTGATTACAAACCCGAAGATTGTTTTAATTTTCATGATTCGGTTAAAAAATACATTGTTCCAATTCTTGATGAACTTGATTTACAACGTAAAAATGAGTTGGGAGTGGAGTCATTAAAACCATATGACTTTGAGGTTGATAGCACTGGTTTAGAGCCCTTGAAACCATTTACAAATGCTGAAGATTTGGTGAGCAAAACCCGACATATTTTTGGAATTGTTGACCCATATTTTGAATCTTGTTTAAACACCATGAGCAAAATGAATTTGCTCGATTTGGAAAGCCGAAAAGGAAAAGCTCCTGGAGGATATTTATATCCATTGCCGCTAACCGGAGTTCCATTTATTTTTATGAATGCGGTTGGGTCGTTACGTGATTTAGTTACCATGGTTCATGAGGGTGGGCATGCTGTACATTCATTTTTGAGCCGTGATTTAAAGTTAAATGATTTTAAAAATGTTCCTTCCGAAGTAGCTGAATTGGCTAGTATGAGTATGGAGTTGATTAGTATGCAACACTGGCAAACTTTTTTTAAAGATGATGCTGATTTTAAACGTGCACGTATGGAACAATTAGATGACATTTTGCGCACTTTACCATGGGTTGCAGCCATTGATAAATTTCAACATTGGTTATATTGTAATCCTACACATAGTGCTGATGATCGTAAACAGGCATGGGTTAAAATTTATGAAGAGTTTGGGGGTAAACATACCGATTGGCTGGGGTATGAAGAAAATAAAGCCTATATGTGGCACAAACAATTGCATTTATTTGAAGTGCCTTTTTACTATATTGAGTATGGTTTTGCACAACTAGGTGCAATTGCTATTTGGCGAAATTATTTACAAAATGGAAATAAAGCCATTGAGCAATATAAACAGGCGCTAAGTCTGGGCTACACTAAAAGTATTGGAGAAATATACAATACAGCAGGTATAAAATTTGATTTTTCAGAAAATTGGATTGCTGAGCTTTCTGCATTTGTGAAAACCCAAATGAATTAAATCCAGATTACACTTAGAAATGCGTAAACAATAAAGAAATTGTAAATCAGATTTTTACAAATCTGATCACATTTTCTAAATCGGGATTAACCCAACTAAATCAAGTATTTAGATTTTTTATATCTCCTATTGATTAAATTGGGTTAAATTTATAATTTATTGATGCAGCTTTTAATTTTTACATTAAAAGGATGATAATTAGTCGTCCCTCAAAAAGTCCAATTCCTATAGGCCTATTGGATTTCTTAA
>DAORKI010000151.1:0-6953 GCA_035439485.1 Bacteroidia bacterium | reverse complement strand
CAACATTATAAATCTATATTATTATTATTATATTTTTTTAAAAAGAAATATATTATTGTTAATGGTCTGTTAGTATTGTTCATTTATTTTTGATAGAACGAGTGTAAATGTAATTTATTAATTTTTGATAACATTTTTTTAACTGTATTTTATATCTTAATATATTTAAAATCAGCAATTGCATGTGTTTATTAACACATTGTTGATAGTAAATGTTTGAATAACTTTTAAATGAAATAGACATATTTTTTGTTTAAAAAGTTGTTTGCATTTAGCCATATTTTATTCCCTTTAAAATTAGGATATCCAATTACTACTTGCATACAAGCAAAGGATTTAATTTTGCAAGTAAACTTTTCATTTTATTTTTTTCTTTTTCAACAGCTATTAACAATTTTGATGTGCATAAAGTGGTTATTTTTATAAAGCATTGGTTATGTTAGTGTTTAGAGCTAAAATAAAGCAGAAATAATATATAAATTTGTTGATACTATTTTAATTTACATCAAATATAAGTTTATCATTTATTTAACTTTGTGTGAATAGTTTTATTTATTTAAAAAAATGTCAACAAAAATTGCTATAGGCTCCGATCATGCTGGCTTTTATGCCAAAGAATTGATAAAAAAATACTTGTCTGAAAAGCAAATAAGCTTTGAGGATTTTGGTACCTATTCAACCGATAGTGTTGATTATCCTGATTTTGCGCATCCTGTTGCACTTTCGGTTGAAAATAAACAATGTGATTTAGGTATTTTAATTTGTGGAAGTGGACAAGGAGTTAATATTACTGCTAACAAGCATCAAGGTATTCGTTCGGCATTATGTTGGAATAGCGAAATTGCTGCTCTAAGCAGGCAACACAATGATGCAAATATATTGGCAATACCGGGTAGATTTTTACAAGAAAATGAAATTATAAATATTGTTGAAGCTTTTTTAAAGACCCCATTCGAAGGAGGAAGACATGCCAATAGAACTCAAAAAATACCTTGTTGAAATTTGATATGAAACGCCAAGATTTTATAAATAGAGCCAATAAACATTTAAGTGAACCCGAACAAATTAAAGCTCAGGCGCTTGAAAATTCTAAGTTGAATAGAAAAGTAGACTTAGCAAAAACATTTTTCGAAAAGTATGATTTAGCCACACTAAGAACTACATACCTTAAAAATAAAGCGCTTGAAAATAGTGATAAATTATTAGCAAATTTTGAATTTGATTTAAACAACACAAAAATTAAAGTTATTTGGGCAACAAATAGTGCTGATGCATTACAAGAAATTGCAGGCATTAGCAATCAGCATCAATTGCCTGTTTATTTTGATGATGCTGATATTATTAAAGAACTTGATAAAGATTTTCAATCGGCTAAATATAATATCAATAAAGCTTTAGATCTGAGTGAAAATTTTATTGCTTTAACCAAGGCTGATTTTATTGTAGCCGACAGCAGTAGTATTGTATGTTTAAGCCATGAAGGTAAAGCAAAAATAGTGCAAGGCAAATCGAGCACTCAAATTTTTATTGCAGGAATTGACACAATTATTCAAAGTTTTAATGAAATTGAATTAATTGCATCCTTACAAAGTACTAATAAATTTGGAGAACCTATTCATGCTAACATCAATATTTATAATGGCAACAAGCTTAATGAAGATGATGCATTAAAAGAAGATTTGTATGTTATATTATTGGATAATGGACGCTCGCAAATACTTGCTGATCATGAACAAAGGTCCGTATTAAATTGCATACATTGTAATGCTTGTAACAGAGCTTGTCCTGTTTCCGTATTTTCAGGTAATAAAGCCTATGGAACAGTATATACTGGACCTTACGGAGCATTAGTAAGTCATCATATTGAAGCGAATGATGATTTAACACATTTGGCATTTGCTTCAACCCTTTGTTCAAAATGCAATGATGTTTGCCCAATGAAGATAGATTTATCTTCATTTTTAGCCTATAGTAGAAGAAACGCAGTGAATGATAAAAGAGTAAGTAAAACAGAAAATTTAACCATTTACTTTTGGAAAAATGCTGTAATGAAGCGAAGCAATATGGATAAAGGCGGAGCTAAAGTAAAAGGATTTATGTTTAAGCAAATTCTTCGTAAGGCTTGGGGTAACAAGCGTGAAATGCCATCAGTGGCACCTAAATCATTTAATCAGTTGTGGAGAGAAAGAAAAGATTTTGGTGGGTAATATTTTGAATTATTCTTTCAACGTTTTATAAATAAATATGAGCTTGATAGATGAGGTATATTAATCATGTTTGCGTATTATTCTTATATGTTTTTATATTCAATACTTGTAATAAAAAGCATACACCAACTTTTGAAAAAGATGTAGCTCAAATAATATACACTAACTGCACCAAATGTCATAACCCCAATGGTGTTGCCCCTTTTTCGCTTACCAATTATGACAACATTAAGAAGAGAGCAAAGGCAATTGCTTTTGTCACTAAAAATCGCATGATGCCTCCGTGGCCTGCCGACCCAAACTACACCCATTTTGTTGGTGAAAATTTATTGACTGATGAGCAAATTGAAATATTACAACAGTGGCTTAATGGAGGCTGTGTAGCTGGTGATTTAAATAAAGCACCACTAGCACCTGAGTTTAAATACAAATCATATTTAGGCAAACCCGACCTGGTACTTGAATATAGGGACACAGTTTTTTTGAAAGGCAATAATCTAGATCAGTTTTTTCTTATGAAATTTCCATACCAAATAGATCGCGATACCATTGTAAAAGCAATTGAATTTGTTCCAGGAAATACCAAAGTAGTGCACCATGTAAATGGTCATATAATTCAGTATGATGAAGGAAAAAAGAGCAATATTTTTGGTGGAAAAAATATCATCAGCTCCGAAAGTATAGAAGCAGACCAAGTATATCAATTATTAGATGTTGCTAATGATGATGGCTCTTACCCAATGCTTACACAAAGTGCAGTTAATTATTTGCCAGGTGTATTGCCAACAGTTTATCCTGAAGGACTTTCGGGTTTTAAATTGCATAAACAAGGAGCCTTTTTATTTAAAGATATTCATTATGGTCCTACATCACGCGACACGTTTGATGTAAGTAGAATAAACGTTTTTTTTACTAAAAAAATGCCTAAAAGGGTAACTCGAGAGTTGCAAATGGGAACATTAGGTATTACCGATATTGAACCGCCTTTGGTTATTCCACCAAACCAAATTAAACGTTTTGTTACCAAAGCCAAAATCAATAAAGATATTAGTATACTAACCATTAACCCCCATATGCATAAATTGGGAAAATCATTTTGGGCATATGCCATTCAACAAAATGGAGACACTATTCCGTTGATAAAAATTAGGAAATGGGATTTTAATTGGCAGTACTTTTATACTTTTAAAAAGATGATTAAAATTCCTGCTGGGAGCACCATAATAGTTGAAGGCATATTTGATAATACCATCCAAAATAAAAACAATCCTTTTCATCCTCCTCGTGAAGTAGCCGAAAGAGCTGGAAGTATGAGAGCATCAGATGAAATGTTTCAATTTATAATTACCTTGATGGATTATGAATCAGGTGATGAAAACATTTCTTTGGAGCCTTAGTCATAAGATAAACAGGCATTCATTGCATTGATACATGTATTTACTATTTCTATTACCTTTGCCACATGTTTAGTAAATATGATGTAATTGTTGTTGGAGCAGGCCATGCTGGCTGTGAAGCTGCTGCTGCTGCTGCCAATATGGGTTCTAAGGTGCTCTTGGTAACTATGAATATGCAAACTATTGCACAAATGAGCTGTAATCCAGCTATGGGAGGTATTGCAAAAGGTCAAATTGTGCGGGAAATAGATGCACTAGGTGGATATAGTGGTATTGTTTCAGATAATTCTGCATTGCAATTCCGCATGTTAAATCGTTCGAAAGGAGCTGCTATGTGGAGTCCTCGTACACAAAACGATAGAGCCCGTTTTGCCGAAGAATGGCGCTTAATGTTAGAACAAACACCTAACATAGATTTTTGGCAAGATAATGTAAGCTCTTTGATTATTGAAAACAACAAAGCAGCAGGCGTGATTACCGGAATGGGAATTCCTATTAAATCAAACGCTGTTATTATTACTAGTGGTACTTTTTTAAATGGAGTAATTCATATTGGTGAAAAACAATTTGGGGGAGGTCGTACTGGCGAGAAAGCCTCCCATGGTATTACCGAACAATTGGTTGACTTAGGTTTTGAAGCGGGTCGTATGAAAACTGGTACACCGCCACGTATTGATGGTCGAAGTTTAGATTATTCAAAAATGGAAGTGCAAGGGGGCGATGAAAATCCGTCTAAGTTTTCTTTTGCCAATACCAAGCCACTAATACATCAATTACCTTGTCATGTCACATATACCAATGCTATTGTGCATGATATTTTAAGAACAGGGTTTGATAAATCTCCAATGTACCAAGGAAGAATTTCGGGTACGGGACCAAGGTATTGCCCATCTATTGAGGATAAAGTAACAAGGTTTGCAGAGCGCGATAGACATCAATTGTTTGTTGAACCTGAGGGTTGGAAAACGGTTGAGATATACGTAAATGGTTTTAGTAGTTCATTACCCGAGGAAGTACAACAAAAAGCATTAATTCATATCCCTGGTTTTGAGCATGCCAAAATGTTTAGACCAGGTTATGCTATTGAATACGATTATTTCCCACCCACACAATTAAAATTAACGCTAGAAACAAAGCATATTGAAGGTTTGTATTTAGCAGGTCAAATCAATGGTACCACAGGATATGAAGAAGCAGCTTGTCAGGGATTGATGGCCGGCATCAATGCCCATTTAAAACTTAATGAATTAGAGCCATTAATTTTAGACCGTTCAGAGGCATATATTGGTGTTTTAATAGATGATTTGGTTACAAAGGGTACAGATGAGCCTTACAGAATGTTTACATCGCGTGCTGAATATAGAATATTACTAAGACAAGATAATGCTGATACCAGGTTAACTCCCATAGGTTTTAAAGTTGGATTGGCTAGCAAAAGTAGAATGGAAGCGGTGGAACAAAAATCTAAGCACGTGAATGATATTGTTTCGTTTATTAAAAGCGAGAGTATCTCACCAGACGAGGTTAATGATTTGCTAGCAACTAAAGAGAGTGCTTCAATAAACCAAAAAGTTAAAATGTTTGGCATATTAGCTAGACCAAATATTGATTTAGCTTTCTTTAAAAACAACATTCCGAGGGTTAATGACTCATTAAAGAAGTACAATGAAAATGAATTAGAGCAAGCGGAGATATTAGTAAAGTATGAAGGGTATATACAGAAGGAAAAAGATTTGGTAGAGAAACAATTTAGATTAGAATCTTTGGTATTACATGATGATTTTGATTATTCTCGCTTAACCTCTTTAGGAGCTGAAGCCAGAGAAAAACTTAATAAAGTTCGCCCTAAAACCATAGGACAGGCAGCTCGAATCAGTGGAATAACACCGTCAGATATTTCAATTTTGATGGTTTATTTAGGAAGATAATGAATGTGTTCCACGTGAAACATTTGCTTTTTATACTTACTTGGTTTATGAAGTTTTGTTAATATTATATGTTTTTTTATTTTTTTTTGAGTAATTAATTTTGGTTCCACGTGGAACATTTTAGAATATGGAAGATTTAACCGCTTGTCCGATATGCAAAAACGTAGTGTTTTTGCCCTTTTTAATTTGTAAGGATTACACTGCAAGTAAAGAGAATTTTAATCTGGTTTCTTGCAAAGCATGTAATTTTGTATTTACTAATCCGCGACCAAAGCAAAGTGAAATAGGGAAATATTATCAGGTTGAAAATTATATTTCTCACACAGGAACACAATCAGGATTAGTAAATAAATTGTATCATTTTGCTCGAAAGTTTACACTCAAACAAAAATTAAAGTTAGTAAACTCACTCTCTCAAAAAGGATTACTTTTAGATATTGGTTGTGGAACAGGAAACTTTTTACAAGTGATAAAAAATGATGGATGGAATATAACTGGAGTAGAGCCCGATCCTTCAGCTCGTAAGTTAGCCATTGAAACTTGTGGAGAAAATATTCACGAAGAATCGTTTTTAGGTACTATTGAAAATCAAAAATTTGATATCATTACCATGTGGCATGTACTTGAACATGTGCATGAATTGGACCAACGAATGGTACAACTTAAAAACTTGTTGAAACCTGGTGGTCGAATTATTGTAGCAGTGCCCAACTGTGCTTCCAAAGATGCTGCCCATTATAAAGCTTTTTGGGGGGCTTATGATGTACCTCGTCATTTATATCATTTTAAACCATATGACATCAAAAATTTGTTTGAAAAGAACTTATTTGAAGTCGAACAAATACTTCCTATGAAGCTCGATTCTTTTTACGTCTCTATATTAAGTGAAAAATACAAAGGAGGCAACATGCTTTCAGGATTTTGGCAAGGTTTACGTTCAAATATACACGCAGCCAGTAATTTTGGAACTTATAGTAGCCAAATTTACATTATTAAACACAAATAGGCAGTTCTTATGCGTTTATACAAACGCAACACCCTTTTTGGGGCTGCAGGTCAAACTTTTCAAAAAAAGCCAATAACGTTTAAATATGAAAGCCCCTTTGCTATTTCAATAGTAGTAAGCCTTTGCAGATGTTTATCATGGAATAAATCCACTTTTTTACAATTTAAAACAAGCAAAGCGAATGATTATTACCATTTTTATAAAATAGTAAAAAAAGCCACCTGATTTTATGCAAATAATTTTGTTGCCTTACCACGCTTAAAATGTTTGCACAACAAAATAAATTTTAGACTAAAATATTTTAAGCATGACAGCCGGTATCACAAGCTTAAGTAAAAATAAATCAAAAAGTATTGTACCTAATTAGTCGTTCCTCAAAAAGTCATTTTTAAACGGGAGAGATGTTGGCCTTGTG
>DAORKI010000150.1:0-7042 GCA_035439485.1 Bacteroidia bacterium | reverse complement strand
AATCTGATTTACAATTTCTTTATCGTTTACGCATTTCTAATGCGTAATCTGGGTTCAAAGTTAATCACAATGATAACTTTAATGAGTCCTTAAAATTATTAAAATTGCCTATTAAACAAGGAATTCAACATGCTTAACCGCAAATATTTTATCCACAAATTAAAAAAACACCTTTGCATACATTTGCATAATTGTTAAAATTTAATACTTTTGAATTAACAAACAATATTTTAAACTCAAATAATTGAAATCAATGAAGAAAATCTTAGTTACGATTTTATCCTTTTGTGCATTAGTCCAGAGCTATGCGCAAGAGAACAACACCACAGGAGTTATTGTTGCTTCTCAATTTGGTGTAACACGCCCATTAAGTGAAATTTTTAGAGAAAATCCAGTAGATGAGAACAAAGTTTACTCAGAAAAAGAATCTAAAGACCGTCAACATCGTGTGGCAGCTGAATTTCCATTAACTGTTGCCAATGGGCCAGAATACGGAAATGATCCCAAAACAATTCAAAATGAAATGGGTAAAGTACCCGGACAACCAACAAGAGCAAATTGGGCAGGTCAAACTGCAAGCGGTTTCAGACCATACGATCCATCAGGAGCTGTTGGTCCGAATCATTATGTTCAAATGATTAACTCAACCACGTTTAAAGTGTATAACAAAACTACAGGAGCTGTAACTTTAACTGCTACTTTAGGAAATCTTTGGTCGCCTGCCACAGCAAATGCGGGCGATCCAATTGTAATGTATGATAAAGCGGCAGACCGTTGGTTTTTAGCCCAATTTGGTACAAGCACTGATAAGAAAATTTATATTGCCGTTTCAACATCTCCCGATCCAACTGGTTCATATTACACATATACCTACGTTTCGCCACAATTTCCTGACTATTTAAAGTTTAGCGTGTGGCAAGATGGATATTATATGACCTCAAACCAAAGTACACAAAAAGTATTTTGCTTTGAAAGAACTGCTATGTTGGCTGGAACACCTGGAGCGCGTTCAATTTATGTGAATTACACACCGCCTAAATCTGGTTTCTTTGTACCACTTCCTGGCGATGCAGCTGATGGAGTTTTACCTCCAGCAGGTACTCCTTGTCCAATATTCTCTTATTCCGATAATGGTTGGGGTTCAGCTTATTTCGATAGAGTTAACATTTATAATATGACTGTGAACTGGGTTCCAGCTACACCTACTGCCTCTATTTCTTTAGCTGCAAATATATCAACAGCTGCTTTTGATGCTTCTTACAATTCAAGCTGGAACGATTGCCCTCAACCTGGTACTACACAAAAATTAGATGGTATTGGTGGTGTTTGTATGTATCGTGCACAATGGAAATCGTGGAGTGGATACAATACAATAGTATTAAATTGGGCGGTTAAAATCAGTGCAAGTCAAAGAAGTATTAAATGGTGTGAATTACGCCAAAATCAGTCTACGGGTGTTTGGTCTATGTATCAAGAAGGTATTTACACACCTGATGCAGACACTCGTTGGATGGGAAGCATCGCCATGGATAACAATGGGTCTATTGGTTTGAGCTACCTAAAATCAAATTCTACTTCAATTTATCCAGGTTTATATTACACTGGCAGAAGAACTTGCGACCCACTTGGTACCTTACCTGTTACCGAAACAGTAGCCATTGCTGGAACTGGTTCACAAACAGGTGGTGTTAACCGTGTTGGCGATTATGCACATACTTCATTAGACCCAGATGGTGTTACATTTTGGAGCACAAGCGAATACATGGGTGGAACAACAGGTTCAAGCGCTGCAAGAACTAGAATTTTTTCATACCAAATTACACCTTGCGCCACAGGTCCAGTGGCAGGAGTTGCCATTGCTTTAACAGCTGGTACCGAACCTTCTTGTACTGGAGTAAGTCGTACATATACGGCAACCCCAACCAATGGTGGAACAGCCCCTTCTTATCAGTGGAAGGTGAATGGCACTAATGTGGGCACAAACTCACCAACATATACAACTACTACATTAACCAATGGTCAAGTGGTTTCTTGTGTTATGACTTCTAATTTGTCAGGGGTGACAGGAAATCCAGCTACTTCAAACAGTTTAACAGCCACTATCAATTCAGCATTAACACCAAGTGTTTCCATAGCGATTACTTCAGGTTCAAATCCTTCATGCAGTGGTGCTTCAAAAACATTTACAGCAACACCAACCAATGGTGGTACAACACCGGCATACCAATGGAAAGTTAATGGAGCTAATGTTGGAACCAACAGTGCAACTTATACAACTTCAACATTAACTGCAGGCCAAGTGGTAACTTGTGTGTTAACGTCAAATTTAGCTTGCGCAAGCACTACAACTGCAACCAGTAATAGCATTACCATTAGCTTTAGCACTGCTGTTACACCGGCAGTGAGCATTGCTATCACTTCAGGAACCAATCCAAGTGCATCAGGTGCTTCAGTTACCTTTACTGCAACACCAAGCAATGGAGGTACTACGCCATCATACCAATGGAAAGTAAATGGAAGCAATGTGGGAACCAATAGTGCAACATATACCACTACCACTTTAACAAATGGACAAATAGTGAGTTGTGTAATGACATCAAATGCTTCTTGCGCTAGTCCTACAACGGCTACAAGCAATAGTATTACAATGACCATAACCACTGCTATTACCTATTGCAGTGCCACTACAACAAACACTTCATATGAAAGAATAACCAATGTAACCATGGGAAGCATCAATAATACTTCTGCTAATTCATCATATTCAAATTACACTGCATTATCAACCAATGTATCACCAGCTACTGCTTATCCAATTTCAATTACTATTGGAACAGCATATTCAACTGATAGAGTAATTGTATTTGTTGATTGGAACAATAATGGTGTGTTTACCGATGCGGGCGAAACTGCTTACACTTCTACCATTGGTGTTGGTCCATTTTTAGGAGGCATTTCAGTTCCTGCGGGCACAAGCACAGGAGCAAAACGTATGAGAATTAGATTAACTGATACTGGAGCAGGTGCTAATCAAACTTCTTGTGGCGTTTCAACTTATGGCGAGGTGGAAGATTACACCTTAACTGTTGTTGCTGCCGGTACTATGCAACCTGAAATCACTTCTGATACAAAAGCAAAAGAAGATGAATCAAATTTAATTGTTCGTGCCGAAGTTTTAAAAGTATTCCCCAATCCAAACGATGGAAACTTTACTGTACAAGGTGCTAACGAAGGCGATTACTATTTAGTTGACGAAGCTGGAAAATTAATTGCAGCCTTCAAATTAAGTGGTACAAACAACTACACTTACAATATTACAGGTTTAGAAAATGGTTTTTACACCTTAGCAGGTCAAAACAAATTTGGTATTTCTAAGCAAAAAATTGTGGTTAACAAATAAGCCACAAGTTTTATTACAAAAGGGCCTCCCACATCCGGGAGGCTTTTTTTTTGTCCAAAATTTCACTTTGTTTTTAATACATAATACTATTTGCAATAAAAACAGCCTTCATCGCTAAAAAACACCCCAAATCTTTTTAATAAGTTTACCAAGGTTAATGCCTATAAAACAAAATAGAGTTCAATCATATTGGACTATTTATATTGTATGTTGGGTATAATACCGATGTGAAATAAGTAATAGCCCAAATTTACTTCACTAAATTTGTGCTAAACTTCTTTCCTATCGGCATTTACCTCTGTAAGAATTATAAATTATTGATATAATTTATAATTCACATTGGTATAATTTAACATAACCTCTGAACCACGAAATATTTGGGCGGCTCTGGCTTTGCTCCAAGTATTTAATCAACAGCCACACCATTAAATTAGTTAATATATTTGCCTTTTAATCATCCAGAGCAAAGCCAGACCAGGCTCTCCGCGCTATGTGGTAGCTAGCTTTGATCCTTGCCGCAATTAGGAATTTAATCATATATTTGAAGACAATAAAACATGTGATAATTATAAAAATGATTAATGTAACTTGTGCTATTATTTATAATCAAGGTAAAATATTAGTAACTCAAAGAAGTATTAAAATGAAATTACCTTTAAAATGGGAGTTCCCTGGCGGTAAATTGGAACCTTTTGAGAATGAAAAAGATTGCATTAAAAGAGAGATAAGAGAAGAACTTGGAATTGAAATTGAAATAATAGGAAAACTTGAGAATTCTACTTTTAATTATGATACATTCAGTATTAATCTAATTCCTTTTATTGCTAACTATAAAAGCGGTATTATACAATTAAGTGAACATGCTTCATACAAGTGGGTCACCATTGATGAAATGCAAGAAATAGATTTTGCTGCCGCAGATATCCCTCTGATAGATCAAATTAAAAACAGAAAAACATGAATCAAGGAATTTATGAAGAATTAGTTACAAAACTTATTGGTAACAAAATTAAAGAGCTTGATCAACATAAGTATTATATCAAAAAAAATGCAATTGATAAAGAAGAAGCAGCTTCCATACTTGCCAGTCATATTTCGAAAACCGTAAAACATGCTTTAACATTAATCAAAGGGGAAAATAGTTTAGAAATTCAAATAAATGTTGCAAACAAGATTGTAAAATTTTTAAAGGAAGAACTTCAAAATAGTGATTTTGATGAAGATTTGATTGAACTTGAAGGCAAAATTCTCAAAGCTGTATTTGTAAAAGTTGATGCTCATTTTTCTGACTTGGATCTGCACTTAAAAGAAATTACACCTTATACAAGACTAACACATAGTGAATTGTTTACAGGTGGGAACCTAGGCTTGTCGCTTGAAAGTGAGTTAAAGAAAGAAATACTCTCAGCAGATGCCATAGATTTACTTGTTTCATTTATAAAGTGGAAAGGAGTAATAATACTCGAAAAAGAGCTACGTGAATTTACAAAAAGAGGGGGTAGACTGCGAGTTATTTCTACAACTTATATGGGGGCATCTGATTATAAAGCGATTCAATTTTTGTCATCATTGGAGAATTGTGATGTAAAGATTTCTTACAACACTGGTAACGAAAGATTACATGCTAAGGCATATTTATTCTACCGAAACTCTGGTTTTCACACTGCATATATTGGTTCCTCAAATTTTTCTAGATCTGCTCTTACTGATGGATTAGAATGGAATATTAAAATCACAACACGTGAAGTAAGTCATATAATAGACAAATTCCAGAAAACATTTGAAGTTTACTGGCAAAATAGTGAATTCGAAAAATTTACCGAAAAGTATCATTCATTTAAGTTGATTAATGCACTAAAGCAAGCTAAGAGTACAAAAGAGAATTTGAATACTTTAGCATACTTTGATATAAAACCATACCATTTTCAAGCAGAGATACTTGAAAAATTGGAAGTTGAAAGAAACATTCATGCCAGGTATAAAAATTTATTGGTTGCTGCGACAGGCACAGGAAAAACTGTGATATCTGCGTTTGATTATAAGAGCTTTAGAGAAAAAAACTCATCAGCCAGATTGCTTTATATTGCGCATAGAAAGGAAATTTTAGTTCAAGCCAGGGCCACGTTTCAAGCAATACTAAAAGATAATAATTTTGGTGAGTTATGGGTAGATGGTAACATTCCCAATAATTATGAATTTGTTTTTGCTTCGGTTCAAAGCTTATCACATAAAATTACAGATTTAAGTTTAAGTCAATCATATTATGATTTTATAATTATAGATGAGGTGCATCATATTGCAGCTAATTCATATCGGCCAATTGTCAACTACTTTAAACCTAATATATTACTCGGTTTGACAGCAACACCAGAGCGTATGGACAATTCCAATATTTTAGAGGATTTCTGTGATTGCATTGCTGCTGAAATAAGACTTCCGGAAGCTTTGAATATGAAACTTCTATGCCCATTTCAGTATTTTGGAATTACCGATAGTGTTGATTTATCTGATGTAAAATGGGAAAAGGGAAGATACTCGGCTAGTGAATTAACTAGTATTTATACTGCCAATAACAAAAGAGTAGGTGAAATTATTAATAATCTGAACAGGTATTTAAAGGATATTAACGAAGTAAGAGCAATAGGATTTTGTGTTACAATGGAGCACGCCAAATTCATGGCTGAAAAATTTTTGTTAGCTGGATTGAAATCTGAGTATTTAACAAGTGACAACGATAAAAATAGAGACACTATTAGATCTCGATTCATAAAGAAAGAAATTAATTATTTATTTGTTGTTGATATTTTTAACGAAGGTGTTGATATTCCGGAAATTGATACTGTACTATTTCTGAGACCAACAGAAAGCTTGACCATATTTCTTCAACAGCTTGGGAGAGGATTAAGATTGGCAGAGAATAAAGAATGTCTTACAGTTTTAGATTTTGTAGGGAATTCAAGGCCTGAGTATGATTTCGAAAATAAGTTTCGAGCATTAATAGGAAAGACAACTACTTCTGTGCATAAGGAAATTGAAGATAACTTTCCTCATTTACCTTTAGGTTGCTCTATTATACTTGAGAAAAAAGTTAAGGAAACAATTTTAAATAATATCATCACAGCAACAAGATTCAATAGGAATCAAATAATTCAGAAAATAATTAACTTTGAGCATCAAACCAAATTACCACTTACCTTAAAGAATTTTTTAAGTATAAATAATATCTCTCTGCAAGCAATTTATAAAAGAGATACATGGAAAAGATTGTGTTTTGAAGCAGGTAAAATAAAGGATTTCGATGATAAGCATGAAAAACAAGTTTTGAGTGCTATTAAGAATAAATGGTTGTCAACTAATTCGATAAGTTATTTTAAATTTATACTTATGTTAATTGAAAAAAATTTTGAAATCGAAATTCATCATATGAATGAAATTGAAAAATCAATGTTGTTAATGGTTCATTTTGATGTTTGTCAAAAAGTAGGAGAATTCAAAAATCTTCAAGATAGCATAAGAGAAATAGGAAGAAATAAAACCCTGGTTTCCGAAATAAAAGAGTTAATAGAAATACTGATTGACAAGATTAGTTTTAACCGTAAATAGACAGTTGAATATTTTTAATTTATTTGAATCCATATTAAA
>DAORKI010000149.1:0-7126 GCA_035439485.1 Bacteroidia bacterium | reverse complement strand
TTAGGAAATCCAATAGGCCTATAGGAATTGGACTTTTTGAGGGACGACTAATTAACAAGTTTGAAATGTCTGAGGCGCTAAGATCTAATTTTTTTCGTGAAGCAATTAAATAAATGCCACTGGTATAATATGCTGAATTTAATTGTATAAAAATAAAAATAGTTTTATTGATTATTCATTAATGCAATTAACTCAGTTTTTTTTCTTCTACTAATTTCAATTTCATACCCATTATCAAGCATAAGCATACAAGGCTCGGCTTTTGAATAACTTTTAACATGCGCAATGTTTATCATATGACTTCTACTAATGCGTAAAAATGGAGCATATTCTTGAAACAATTCTTCATAATATTTAAGCGTTTTTGACTGTATAAAAGTTTCATTATTTTGTGTTACCAATTTTGTATAATTGCTTTCAGCTTCTAGATAAATTATTTCAGAGAGTTTTAGATAATATACTTTATCACCTTTTTGCAATGCAATAGTTTTAAGCTGAATATCATTAGAAAAATTATTTAAAAAATAAGTGTATTTGTCTAATGTTTCTTTTTCACTCCTTGCTCGCTTTAGTTTAATTTTGTCAATTGCATGTATTAAATCATCAATTTCAACAGGCTTGAGCAAATAATCTATAGCACTAAATTTAAATGCACTAATAGCATATTTATCGTAACTGGTAATAAATACTATATCAAAATTAATGTGTTCAAATTTTTTCAATAGATCAAATCCATTACCTCCAGGCATTTGAATATCTAGTAAAATGAAATCTGGATTTAGTTCAATTATTTTAGCATAGGCCTCTGTAATATTGCTCGCTTCGGCAATTAAATCAACATTTGTACTATAGGTGTTGACCAAATTTTTAATAACATCTCGGCCGTTTTTTTCGTCATCAATGACGATTCCTTTTAAATTATTCATCATATTTAAGTGGTAATTTAATGATTACTTTAGTTCCTTTGGGTTGATTGTTTTCAGCATATAAATCAATTATTTCTATTGTAGCATTTCTTGATTTTAATAAGTAATTTATTGCCTCAATTCTTTTCTCATTAATACTTAATCCTTTCGATTGGTGAGAATTTAAACTCAACATTTTTGCTTTTTCTCGTCCAACACCATTATCACTAATGGTTATTATAATATCATTTTTATAAGCAACAACACTTATTTTAATTTCTCCTTTTTGGTTTTGGTCTAAGTTCATAATACCATGCCAAATTGTATTTTCAAGATAAGGTTGAATCAATAATGAAGGTATCATTACATCATCAATTTTAACGTTATCATGAATATCAACGCAAAATTCAAATTTATTATCAAATCTTAATTGTTCTAATTCAACATAAAGTTTTACCAAATCAATTTCATCACTTAATGCAACAAATGTTTTATCCGAAATGTCAAGTACAAATCGAATGAGTTTGCTAAATTTTGCCATGTAAGTGTATGCTTGCTTGCTATCGTGCTCAAGCACATACTTCTGAATTGAATTTAAACAATTAAAAATAAAATGAGGATTCATTTGTGCTTTTAAGCCCATTAATTGATATTCGGCCAGCATTTTATTTATTTTAGTTTTATTAACTTCACGTTTGTTTATATAATAATAACTTATTCTATATACCAAATATCCTATAAAAACAATAAAAAGAATGCTAGTCAAGATAAACCACCAAGTTTTAAAAAAAGGTAAATCAATTTTGAAGTTATAACTTAAAATATTCGATTTATGACCGTTGCTATTTTCGCCATAAACTTTTAAAGTATAGTTTCCATTAGGTAGGTTAATGTAATTAATTTCTCCATTCCCATTACTTCTCCATTGATGGTCAAAACCTTCTAAATAGTAAAATATTTTTAAATGCTCATTATCCTTAAAACTAATTACATCAAATTTTAAATTAATGCTGCTATTGTAATTGTATTTTTCATAATTCTTAAATGTTTTATTATTATCAACATGTAAGTATGATGCTATTATTTTTGGGGAATAAATATTTTTCCCTAGTTTGTTGATTTCAACAATCCCTATACCATAAATAGTTGAGTAGTATGCTTTATTTTGATAAGAAGTTATTTTAAACACTTCATTATCTAAAATTCCTTCACTCGTGTTCACTATACTAAATTTATTGTTGAGTAAATTCAGTATGAAAATACCTTGATTAGTTGCAATTAAAAACTTATTTGAATCTGCAATACAGGCATCACTGAAACTGGCGTTGGGAACATCTAAAATTTTACTTACTTCATTGTTAATGATGGTATATACTTTACCGTCCTTACAAAGTGCAATAATTTTGTCATTAAACAAAAGTAACTTTAAGATATTTTCGCCTGTAATTAATGTTGAAAATTGAACTGGTTCAAAAGAATTGAATAGTAAAAGTTCATTCTTAGTTGCTACATAAATAACATTTTTGAAAGATAATATATCGTTTCCAAAGGAGTTAATTTTATATGAAATACCAGTATTGTAATTGATAATATCGTTTTTTGATATGCCCCAAACTTCATTATTTTCAGTTACAATTGTATTGTATGAGCCTGAACTGAGCTTGTATTTTTTATTCGAAAAAATCCAATTTTTAAATTCAAAATCATTGTTAAAAATTGACAATCTATTTCTACCAGATAAAATATAGCCATTTGGCGTTTTATCAATGTCAATAATTCCGGTATAACCATATTTAATTTTCTTTTTTAAGGTGCGTTTATTGTTTAAATTATATACGATGAGGTTATTATTAATGTCAGATAAAAAGAGATTTGAATCAATTGTATTTAGCATTTCGGGCTTAAAATTGAACAAATTACTGCTCATCAAATTTTCGTTGTATAAATTTTTGCAATAAAAAATTCCATTATTCAAAGAACTGGCCCATATGCCCCCTTCAAAATCTTGAACAATACCACTAATAGATTCTTTTTCTAACAATCTCCTTGGCTCCTTTGTGAGGTCACAATTGGAATAAAATAATAAACCACCTCCATTTAAACCCAGCCATAAATTATTATTTTTATCAATAAAAATATGGTAAACTAAGTTGTCAAAATTCAGTGATTTGAATTCTCCATTTTTTTCTAAATAGAACAATTTTTGATTTAAGTTAAAAAATAAAGTTCCAGAGGTATCAACACAAGGATAGGTAATCCTTATCACACCTTGCTTAATAGTTTGTAATTGCCAATCAATATTAAATTCTTTGCCAAATGCCGAAAGAGTATAATTAATTTGACTCAATGGTTGAACTTTAGAGGTTGTATCGGGTATACAAAATATTTGATTGTCAATTTTTTCAAACTTTAAGGTATATTCATTTTGTGGAATAAGTTTGTAATTAACAAAGTCATTTTTAGGATATATAATAAATGACCTTTCATGACTCGCGATATAAACGTTTTCGTTTTTATCAAGCATTATTTTGTAAAATATTTTTTGACCAAAGCCATTTTCTTTGGCAAGCTTTTCTGAACATTTCAAATAATATACTACATCATTTAAAATATAGCCAATATGAGATGATGAATTAGAAAACCAAATTCTTCCTTTTTTGTCTTCATATAAGGCATAGGTGGCATTAGTTTTAAGGCCCTCTTTTTTGGTAAATATTTTTATGTGATTGCCATCATATTTGCATAAGCCGTTTAAAGTTCTTATCCACATGTATCCTTTACTGTCTTGCATTAAGCCATAACATTCAGAGCTTGGTAATCCTTTGTTTGTGCTTAAATGTGTAAAGTTGTATTGTTGTGCAATGGAGATTGAGCTCAATAACAGCAATAAGAAAAAAAATATTGAACTTTTAAAGTTTGGCATCAAAAACAAATATAAAACAGAAATGTATATTTTAAACTCCAATTAAAAATATGTGCTAAATATTTATTGAAGAAAAAAAATAGCCTTTTTATGTTAATTTAGTCTATAACAAGACTCATTATTTTATATTTGTACACTTGTTTATTTTCACCAAAAAACCATGAAAAAATTTTACTTTGTTTTTATTTTTGTGTTATATTCAAATTTAAATTTTGCACAAAATTTCCAACCATTTAATTGGCAATTTCCTCAGTATGGCTCTCATGCAATTAACTGTACTCGTTGGATTACTGGTCAAAAATTTATTGCTGTAGGCGATGCGGGCGCAATGCTTTTGAGTAATGATGATGGCGCAACATGGCAAAGAATAGAACCTTTTACTGCTCAAAAATTTAGAAGTGTATTTATTAAAGATAGTTTAACTTTTTTTGCTGTTGCAAGTCATGATAATGGTTTGGGCGAATTATATAAAACCACCGATGGTGGAAATAATTGGGTCAATTTGTATAATGTGCCTAATAGATCGTTCCGAGATATACATTTTCCAAACGACAGTATAGGTTATATTGTTGGCTATCCAAGTTTTGTGGCGAAAACTACAGACTATGGTGATACTTGGCAAGATATTTCTAGCATTGGTATCTTAAGTGGTACTTTAACTTCAGTATCTTTTTTGAATTCTGACACAGGATTTGTAGGGAAAACTACCACTACTGCTGCTATGTTTAAAACAGAAAACGGAGGTTTAACTTGGAGCCAAGTTTTTGGATATGGTGGACAAGCTTGTTATACCATAAAATTTTTAAATGATACCTTAGGTTATGCAGGAGCATATAATAGTAGAATTTTTAGAACCACCAATGGTGGAGCAACATGGGCGCAACAAACCACTTTTCAAACCAATGAAGAAGTTACAGCTATTGACTTTGCTGATTCAACACATGGTGTAGCTGTTACTAATTCATATGTCTACCGAACATCCAATGGCATAAATTGGTCAGGGCCCTTTGTAGGGGGACCTAATTTTATATCAGCAGCATTTTCTCCAAATGGTAGTTTGGTTCTTGGTGATTCATATGGAGGTTTAAGAACAGCCTCGAATTTTGGGACAAGCTACGTTAATTCTAATTCACAATCGGGATTATTTAATTTTAAAAGAATAAAGTTTGCTGATGCTCAAAATGGCTGGGTGATGGGTGAAGGTTATAATTTTTTAAAGACCACTAATGGTGGCGCAACATGGACAAGTACCAATCCAACTTATTATGTCGATTATGTGAATGATATGGCAGTTTTATCACCCAATAAAGTTGTAATAGTAGCTGGTGACATCAACAACAGTGGGAGTAAAGTTATTACGACAACGAATGGAGGTTCAACATATACAGAGCAAGTACTTAGCACAAATGGATTAAATGCAGTTTCATTTCCAAGTGCTACCAATGGATACATTGTGGGAAATAGCGGTGTGGCATTTAAAACTACAAACGGAGGAACAAGCTATACGCCAATTACAACAGGAATTACAAACAATCATACTGAAGTATTTTTTGTAACTAACCAACTAGGCTTTGTAGTAAGTGAATGGGGCGATATCAGAAAAACGATTAACTCAGGAAATACATGGAGCCAACTCAATATTAGTGGAATGGGTACAACCAAACAAATTTATTTTACCGATATTTCTAATGGGTATACTGTTAATGAAAATGGTGCAGTATTTAGAACCACAGATGGTGGTAATACATTCAATTCTGTTGGTCAAACATGTTTGCAAACACCTTTTGATATGCAATTTATTAATGATAGTACTGGTTTTGTAGTAGGAAGTTTTGTCAATGCAAGTTGCGATGTGAGCTACACCACCAATTATGGACAAACATGGAATTCTATAGTGCTCCCATTTGAATATGCTGTTTGGGGTGTGTATGCTATGGATACAGCAAATATTTATTTGGTAGGGCAAAATCAAAGTATTATTAAAATTGGAACTAATGGTGTAGTAACTTCGGTGCAAAAAAATGATGAAAGTTTACAGCCTGATTTTCAAATTTTTCCTAACCCTACTGATGGAATTTTGACAATTAAAAATTCAAACAAAGAGAAAATTGAAATTGAAATTTTTGATATTTCTGGTAAATTAATTTTGAAAGAAATGCAATTTGAGAAATCTTTTTCAGCTGATATGAGCGGTTTTCAAGCTGGAATGTACTTTGTTAAAATAAGTACTTCAGGGGCTTCAAAATCTTACAAAATTTCAAAGTATTAGTTCCCAATTTCAATAAAATGTGTGTAAAATAGTTATTCGGGAATAAAAATTTATTGAGTTTGTAATTTATGTTTGTAGGATTCACTAACAAGTATTTTATAAACTTACCATGAAGAAAATTACATTATTATTTTTATTATTGTTTTTATTTCAACAACAATTGTTTGCTCAGTTGTTTGAAAAACGAATCAACTGGAATCTATCAACAGTTGATTTTGCCCAAGTAACCGCATGTGGTAGTCGTAGCAATGGGAATAATTTAATTGCCATTCGACAATCATACCAGACTGGACAAGGAGCAGCGGCATTAATTGAACTTAGTACCAATGGCGACACCATTTGGACTAAAAAGTTTAACAGAGCTGGGACTAGCTATGGTGAAAACTATATTACATTTATCAAAGAACTTCCAAATAATGGAATATTTATGGCTGGTTTTACACATAGCTCATCAGGCTTTTACCATGCTGCTCTGTGGTTAGCCGATTCAGTTGGAAATATTACTAATTATAAACAATTCGCATATAATACCTATAGAGAAATAACAATAAACGATATTGATGTTGCCGATGATGGATCTATTTACTTTGCAGGTAATTACTTTGACTTATTTAGTGGTGGTGTAACATATTACAGTTGGACTGTTCCACTTTATGGTAAACTTAATCCAGATTTAACTCTGGCATGGGGTAAAACTTGGGGTAGCACCAACCACATTAATAACAATAATAATAGAGGTAACGTAGTTGGTATAAAGGTTGCCCCAGATAATAATGTTATAGTTTTAGGAAGTGATGCAGTCGATTTTAATCATGGATATTTAGGTACCATGCAGTTAGCAAAAGTTACACCTGGCGGTGTAATCATTTGGAACAAACAACGCGACATGTATAATAACAATTACATTAAAGCTTTATCCGTAGGTTCAATTGGTGAAATTTATGCAATTACTGAATTTTACACCAGTACTAGTAATGGAAATAATCACGTGATTGAAAAGTTTAATACTAATGGTGATTTTATTTGGGC
>DAORKI010000148.1:0-7196 GCA_035439485.1 Bacteroidia bacterium | reverse complement strand
ATATTTTTCTTAACGCCATTTTCACAAGGCCAACATCTCTCCCGTTTAAAAATGATTTTTTGAGGGACGACTAAATAGCCCAAAGTTGTTTATTAAATTTACAATGGTTAATGCCAATACAACTTGAAACTATTACAATGAGGCTTGGCCGCAATTGGGCTTTATTGAAAGTGTAATCGGAATTACCTATAAAGAAACTACTTCAACAGTATCAATATATAGAATTTTACTAGATTCAACTTGGTATCCCATTTGATTAAGAATGTTTGCATAGTTTGTCAATTGTTCGGCATATTCCGCTCTATGTTCACCAGTTTTGTAATCAATAATACTTGCTTTGTTATCTTTAATCGCAACCAAATCGGGGCGTAAAATTTCGCCCTTAGCATTTAATACAGAAGCTTCTTTTTTTAATAAATAAGTACCATCAAAATATTGATTCAGTTCAGGCAATTTTAATACTTCTTCTAATTTTGTTTGAATAACATTAACATCTAAATTTTGCCTTTGAATTAAAAATTTATTTTTATTGATAATTTCACTTAATTCATCAGAATGACTGATTTCAGATAGCAACTGATGAACTAAATTTCCATACAACAGTTGTAATTTCCTTTTTTCATCAATGACAGTGAATCCCGATTTCTTAAGAAGATTTTTCCATGCTATATTTTCAGGTAACCAATTTGATTCAGGAATTAAAGGAGCTGGAATTTTACTGTTTTGAATTTCGCTAATCTCGCCAATGCAAAAATAATTTACCCCATTCATTTGATTTGAATTAAATTGATTTTGATTAACAAATGCTTGAATGTATTCATGCATGCTTTTATTTCGACTTCCTGATAATATAAATAAATGTTCTTCGGGGCGCGTAAATGCAACATAAAGCATATTGAGTTGGTCAAGCATTATTTTTCTTGCTTCATCCTCATAAATTGAGGCAAATCGAGTTTGATGCAAGAATTCATTGTGATTGAGCAAAGCAAAATTTAATTCAGGAAAATCTGCTTCTTTTATTGCTGTCCAATGTTTAATTCCAAACGCGTTTATATTTAAATCTGCATATGGAATTATTACCACGGGATATTGTAATCCTTTTGACTTATGAATTGTCATTACACTTACTGCATCAACACCATCAGGCACCACAATCGAAAATTTATGTTGTTTGTTTTCCCACCAACGTAATACATCTGAAATACTACTATGATTTTGTCCGAATGCAAAAATTTGATCTAAGAAAAATTTCAAATAGGCATTGGGCTGCTTATTTAAACCCAACAAAATACTTAGTTCAGTGCACAATTCAAATAAGGGCAAACTTTTAAAATAATCAATGTAAAAATCAATATCATTCTCTTTAAGTAAAGATATTAATGCTGTATAATTATTTTCTAGAATTGTGTTGGATGTTTTAAAATTTAAATGATGCATTAAAAAATACTTGATAGCTGCAATACTAACTTCATTAGAAGTGTTTTCAATAAACCTAAGAAATTCAATGACAGCTCTTACTTCGGCAGAGCTATTTAGTAGCAACGATTCTTTAGAAATAACATCAATCCCTTGATCCATTAAAAATGCAGCAATTTGTGCACCATCTTCATTACCACGACTTATAATTGCTATATCCTTTTTCGAGTATCCTTTTGCTAAACAAAGTTGAACATTATCAAGAACACGATTCAACATCCATTTACTTCGTTCAAGTTTTTCACCTTCAAAAAAACAAATATTAACTGATCCACCTGATTTATTATTTGCTACTTTTTGTGTTGAATTGCTGTAAATTTGGCTAAAATCATGAGTGGTTGCTTGACTTAAAAACTCAAAAAAACTATTATTGAAATGGATTACATTCTCCTTACTTCTAAAGTTGGTCTCTAAAATTGCATTATGGTGATTGGTTACCAATGTATTTTCTTGCTCCAACAATACATTTGATTTCTCTTCTAATGCATATATGTATGGTAGTTGTGCAAATTGCTCAACCTCGCCATTGCGCCATCTGTAAATTGACTGCTTAGTATCACCCACAATCATATTAAAAAATCCTTGAGACAAGGCATTATGAATTAATGGCAACAAATTTCGCCATTGCATTATTGAGGTATCTTGAAATTCATCAATTAAAAAGTGGTGGTAGCGTTCGCCTAACCTTTCATAAATGTATGGCGCAGGTTCGTTAGCAATAGCTTGTGAAATTATTTTATTGAATTCATTTATAAATAAAACATTGTTTTTTTCCTTTATTTCAATAACTAATTTTTCAAGTTCGTTGAGCACGGCAACAGAAAATAAATTAGTTTTAATTAATTTATATACTTTGTATTTTTCGAAATGCTCATCAAGAATTTTTTCGCTTTTATGAAATAGTTCAATTAAATGTTGGGAAATGCTTTCAATGATTGTTTTCTCCATTAAACCTGCCTTAGCAGCAAATAATTTACCGCTTTCAAAATATTTTTTAACGGAATTACTCGCCATTAGTTTATCATCTCTAAAATCCTTTAAATAGCTGAAGTATTTTCCAATTCCGCCTTTGGCACCACCAGCCAAATGGCTGTGATCAATTTGGTTCGATGACAACAATTCAATGGCCTCATCACCAATAGCAACAACCTTTGCTTTAAAACTTCGAATAAAGGTATTTAGTTTTTTATTGATGTCTAAAAAGCCATCTAAATCTATAGATTTTATTGCATCTATTTTTGGAGCTATATTTTCATTAAATAACTGATGCCCAAAAATCATTAGTTCCTTAGCTATATTCCAACTTTTTTCTTCCTGTAATAAATCTTCTATATAGGTAACTAAAACTTTTGTCAGCGTTTCATTTTTTCCACTTTGCGCTAAAAGTCCATCTACAGCTTGTTGTAGCACATCATCTGTATCGGTTTCTAAATCAAAATTTACGGGGAGTTTTAAATCAAAAGCGAAAGAGCGAATAATTTTATGATTAAATTTATCAATAGTACTCACTGCAAAATCTGTATAATGATGCAAAATAAAATCAAGTGCGGCTTTTGCTCTTTGTTGTAATTCTTCTTTTGTGACTTTATTTGCTGAGGCCAAATCTTCAAACATAAATGCTGCAGCACCACTAGGATTGCCTTTTGAAAATGCATGCAGTGTACCTACAATCCTTTCTTTCATCTCTGCAGCGGCCTTATTGGTAAAAGTAATGGCTAAAATATGCTTAAGTTCATCTGCACGTTTGTATCTCAATGCTAATGATAAGTACTCACGCACTAAAGTGTATGTTTTACCTGAACCTGCAGAAGATTTATAAACCTTAAATTTTTTATTTTCCAAAACCTTTAATTTGTTACGAAATCAAAGTTATGATTTTGTGTGAGTATATAAAATTTATTTGAAGAAGGATGAAGAACAATTGTTATTAAACTATTTCATACTTTTATTATACATGACTAGGCTTGGGATAATATATTAACTATTGACTTAAAAAATAAAATTTTCCTTTAATCCAGATTACGCATTAGAAATGCGTAAACGATAAAGAAATTGTAAATCAAATTTTTACAAATCAGATCACATTTTCTAAATTGGGATTAACCCAAGTAAATCAGGTAGTTCGATTTTTTACATCTCCTATTGATTAATTTGGGTTTAATAAAAGTAGACGTTTCCCTGAAAATAAAACATGCACAGTATCTACAGTGCTTTCCGAATTACTGATTAACAGATAGAAAAATATGAATATGTAAATAAACAATTTCAAAAATCAATTCAGTAATAAAAAAAACAAAATAATGTATTTCTTAACTTCTCTTTTTACCCCTCAAGCTCTTGGGCTTACCATATTTGGCGCGATGTACATCGGCTCGAGAAACTTTTTGGTTGGTTTTTTGATTTTTTAAACTTTTTTCATGAAAAGCCGGGCCCGATTCAATTTTTTTGGGTTGTTTTACTAAGGTATTCCTCATACGCACTACAGGCATTTCTTCAGGAATTAAGACTGTAGAAATAACTAAATCTTGAGGTAAATCAATCAAAGGAATTTTTGTGTGCATCAAGGATTCTATATCTTGTATTGCTTCTTCATCTTTAGCGGTAATGAATGAAAGTGCTTGTCCTTTCTTGTCAGCTCGCCCAGTGCGGCCAATACGGTGGATATAATTCTCACCAATGCTTGGGATATCAAAATTTACAACATGGCTCACTTCCGCAATATCAATACCACGGGCCACTAAATCACTAGCAATTAAAACACGATGTGTTTCTCTTTTGAACAGTTCCACTGCTTCAAAACGATTCAATTGAGATTTTTTTGAGTGAATAATGCCTACTTGGTTTTCAAAAGCTTCATTCATCAAATCAAATAGCTGATCGGCTAAATTAATGGTCGAAACAAACACCAATACCTTGCGCATATCCTCATTGCTTTGCAAAAGTAATTTCAGTAGATTAACTTTGGTATTAAAATTAGGTACTGCAAAGGCACTTTGTTCAATACTATTTAAAGGTGTTCCAGTTGGGGCAGCTTCAATTTTTACGGGATGATTAAAATGGTTATTAATAAATAATTCAACCTCTTCTGAAAGTGTAGCCGAAAACATCAAATTTTGACGTTTAACAGCCATTAAATCTAGCACACGCCCCAATTGAGGTCTAAAGCCTAAATTAAGCATTTCATCTACCTCATCAATGATTAATTTCTTTATCGATTTTAGATTTAATACACTAGTTAAAGCTAAATCCAGCAAACGGCCTGGTGTTGCAACTAAAACATCCATGCCATTTTTTACCAATTGTTTTTGGGTATTGATATTGGTACCACCATAAACACCAATAACATCAACACTCATATATTTGGTGAGTTGTTTAACTTCTTCAACCACCTGAATTACAAGCTCTCTAGTGGGTACTAAAATTAAAATTTGTGGGGTTTTATCTTTATTAAATTTCCACTGCATTAAAACAGGCAACAAATAAGCCAATGTTTTTCCAGTTCCAGTTTGTGCAATACCTATTACATCGCGTCCCGACATCATCACCGAATAACCTTTTTCCTGGATTGTAGTTGGAGTTGTAAAACCTAAATCATCTAGGGCTCGCTGTAAAAAGTTATTTAATTTTAAATCTTTAAAAGTGAGCGTTTGCATTATAAATTGGGAAAGAAAATTTAAAAGGAGAAAAAAATAAGTAATCGATTAATTTGAAAACAAAGAATCTACAAACTCCACTTTATTGAACACTTGTAAATCTTCCATTTTTTCGCCTACACCAATATACTTTACAGGAATTTTAAATTCATCAGAAATGCCTATAACAACACCTCCTTTAGCGGTGCCATCTAATTTTGTTAATGCCAAAGCATTTACTTCGGTAGCGGCTGTAAATTGTTTACATTGTTCAATGGCATTTTGTCCTGTAGAAGCATCAAGCACCAATAAAATTTCATGAGGCGCATCGGGCACTACCTTTTGCATTACCTTTTTTATTTTAGTGAGCTCATTCATTAAATTTATTTTATTGTGTAAACGACCTGCAGTGTCTACAATTACAACATCTACATTGCGAGCAACACCAGCAGTTACTGCATCAAAGGCTACTGAGGCTGGATCAGCTCCCATGCCTTGATGAATCAGTTCTACATCAACTCTTTTACTCCAAATTTCTATCTGATCTACTGCCGCAGCTCTAAAAGTATCGGCCGCACCCAGCAAAACCTTGTGGCCAGCCTTTTTTAATTGATAAGCCAATTTACCAATGGTAGTGGTTTTACCTACACCATTCACACCAACCACCATAATTACATATGGTTTTTTTCCACTTGGTATAGTAAATTCTACAGCATCTGCATTGTTATTTTCGGCTAATAAGGCAGCAATTTCAGATTTTAAGATATTATTTAAATCAGCGGTATTCACATACTTGTCTTTTGCAACACGCGCTTCAATTCGCTCAATTATTTTAATTGTAGTATTTACACCTACATCAGAAGTTATTAAAATTTCCTCCAAATTATCCAACACCTCAGCATCAACTGTTGATTTTCCAACAATAGCCTTAGTAATTTTCGAAAAAAAGCTCTCCTTGGTTTTAGCCAATCCTTGGTCTAAACTCTCCTTTTTATCTTTTGAAAAAAAACTAAAAATTCCCATTTATAGCAGCGTAATTGAATGTATTTGATGTGCAAAAACTAATGCAAAGTAAATAAAAAAAGCTTCTTCCAAACTGAAAGAAGCTTTTGTGAATATAAATAATTTCAACCTATTTAGTGAAAAAATCTTTAACGTGGTCGTTATGTACAATTTCTTCTTTGAAACTGTAAGAACCAGTTTTAGGAGATTTTACCATTTTAATTACTTTGGTAAAGTTATTTCCTTTTCCTGTTTTAAGTGTTGCCACTACCTTCTTAGCCATGAGTGATTATTTTGGATTAAGGATTAATACTATTTAATTTCTTTGTGAACAGTTTTCTTTTTCAAGATAGGGTTGTATTTTTTCAACTCTAAACGGTCAGGGGTATTTTTTTTGTTTTTAGTGGTAATGTAACGGCTTGTACCAGGCATTCCGCTGGTTTTATGCTCGGTACATTCCATAATTACTTGTATTCTACTGCCTTTCTTAGCCATGATTACTTATACTTAATAATTTATACTATTTTAAATAACCGTTTTTGTACACTTCATCAATGCAAGCACTAATGCCTTTTTTATTGATGGTACGCAAAGCTGAAGTAGATACTTTTAAAGTAATCCATTCATTTTCTTCCGGTATAAAGAATTTCTTAACTTGCAAATTTGGTTTAAATAAACGCTTAGTTTTTCTGTTCGAAAAAGAAACGCTATTCCCTACAATTGCCTTTTTTCCTGATAAATCGCAAATTCTTGACATGATTTTTTAATCTTTTTTTGAAAATGGAGTGCAAATAACGGAAAAATTTTAGTCGCTTCCAAATTTATTTTAAAATAATTTAATGAGCTAATTAGCTAATTAGCCGAATGAGCTGATGCCCTACCCCCCAAAAACAAGCCTAGCATCCATCTTTGCGACCTTTGCGCCTTCTTTGGGCTCTTTGCGGTTAATTCAATACCACAATTAAACAATGTGCCAGTGAAGAATTGTATTTTTATTGGAGCAAATCCGCCCCTACACGGTGGTGTAAGGGCGGTCGGGCTCATATCTTTGTGCCTTAATAATATAAATCATTAAAACCAAAGTAG
>DAORKI010000147.1:0-7335 GCA_035439485.1 Bacteroidia bacterium | reverse complement strand
ATTATTGGGAAATTATTTTCAATTACTTGCCACTAAAACCTTAATTTTACCCCCAGGAATTAATTTATAATCTTTACTTAAATTATTGATTCGCATTAATTCATCTACTGAATCCATTTTATAACGATTGGTAATATTCCAAAGCGTGTCACCTTTTTGAATAACATGATAAATAATTTTTGCATTTTTTTCAATTTCATTATCAGATTTAATCATGCTAGGCTTTGTCTCAATTGCCATTTGTAAAGAATCGGATTTAATTGAAAATGAAGAATCAGCTATCACTTTGGAATCTACTTGTTTTGCTAAAGCTAGTGGTTCTGGATTTTTATTTTGAGGAACAAACACCACCAACCTAGTTCCTGTTTTTAGTGTGTTTCCTTTAATTTTATTCCATTGTTTGATATCACTCATTGAACAATTATAATGAGCCGCAATTTTTTGCATGTTCTCACCTTTTTTTACCTTATGATATTTTTTGGTTGGTGCAGTTTGCATAGCTAATAGCATTATACTATCACGACTTAGTTCTTCATTTTTTTTGAAGGTATAAATTGCGGTTTCATTGTTGATAAATGCTCCAGTCTTATTTGCAGGCAAATATAGATGTCGATAATTTCCATAACCGGGCACTCTCTTTAATTTATAGGCAGGATTTAAAAAAATTAAATCTTCCATTGAAACATCAATAATTTTGGAAACTGCTTCAAAAGAAATTGCTTGTTTAGTATGAACAGTATCAGCATAAAAATAACATTGTTTTGCAGCAATTGGATATATATTATGCTCTTTTGTAAAATTCATTAAATAATTTACTGCAATAAATGCAGGGACATATCCTTGCGTTTCTACTGGAAGAAATGGTCTAATTTCCCAATATGTTTTTTTATTTCCGCTTCTTCGAATTGCTTTTCCTAAAGTTCCTGGCCCACAATTATAGGCAGCTAATACCATTTGCCAGTCACCAAACATGTTATATAAATATTTAAAATACCTACAAGCTGCTTCAGTAGCCTTTAAAGGGTCTCTTCTATCATCAACATAAGAATTTATTTCTAATCCATACATTTTACCGGTAGGATACATAAATTGCCAAAGTCCTCCCGCGCCTGATTTACTTATAGCATTTGGGTTTAAAGCGGATTCAACAATGGCTAAATATTTGAGTTCAAGAGGCAATTCATATTTCGCTAATTTTTCTTCAAACATGGGAAAATATATTTGCGACAATCCAATTAGTCGACTCACGAGCACTCTCTTTCTCAAAGAATACATATCGATATAGGACTTTACTGCACTGTTATAAATTAAATCAAAGGGAGTTTGTTCATCCAACTTTGCCAAACGCGCCTCATAAACTAATTCATCGAAATAAGGAATGAAACCAGCCTTATAATTAGCCATATCAAACAAACAAGAATCACTCAAAAAATTATTGCATTCAAAGTATTTGGTGAGCTGCAAGCTATCTAACATAGCTACAATTGGGTCATCTTGAATGTAAACAAAAGTTGAATCAGCCGCAGTATTTTTCACAAAAAAACTCTGCAAACAAATGATTACAAAAAATACTTTTTTAATCCCTCCAAACATGCTGTAATTTTATTATATCTAAACCGCAAATATGATGAAGAGAGTTGTAAAAAAATGACAAAGTTTAATTCAATTATTAACCTTTCATTGTTGGTATAATAAAATTTTAAGGTTTGTAATAGGCTAAAAGTTTTCCTTTGTTATATTCAACATCTGCCCAGTTCTTTAGGTCAAATTCAATGATAACTACCCCACAAGTTGGCAATTCTAATGTGCTATCGCCCGAAAAATAATAAGCAATTTGACTAAAACCAGGGTTGTGACCAAAAATAATTGCCGATTGAAATTGGTCATCAATGTTTTGAACAATTTCAATTAATGTATCAGCCAAGGCATCATAAATTTTTTTATTTTCAATAATGCTATCATTATTTATGTTGAAAGCTTTGGCAAAACGCTTCGCTGTACTCCAAGCCCGTTTAGCTGGACTAGCAATAAATATATCAGGGCATTTAATTTGATTTGCTAGTAATGTTGCCATTTTTTCGGCATCTTCCTTACCTGAGTTAGTAAGCTTTCTATTGAAGTCGGCATTATTTGGTTCTGC
Organism: Bacteroidia bacterium; assembly: GCA_035439485.1. Lineage (GTDB taxonomy): Bacteria > Bacteroidota > Bacteroidia > UBA4408 > UBA4408 > CAIKXD01. The sequence continues at coordinate 5,195 of DAORKI010000147.1, read as the reverse complement.
AGATTCAGCCTTTGCATGCCTCACTATAATCAGTTTTTTCATCTTAATATAAATAACAATCCAAAAGTAATCAACTCTATTCGAATAATTCCAATAAATTAGATATTTTAACCACATTAATAAGTTAAGATTTTGATATTAAAAGGAAGTAGTTAAATTTGACCGATAAAGTTTAAAGAAAATACCTGATGAAAAGAATATTTTTTCTACAAATAATATTGATGTTTGCTTATTATAATAGAGCGGATGCACAAATAGCAACTGATACATCAAAAACAAATGCAGCTCAAGATAGTGTGACTGCAATAAATTTAATGCCCTCACAAGAAGCCGAGTTGGCCTACAATGCAGGCATTGAAAAAATGAAAATAGGCGATTTTAAAACTGCCATTACGCAATTTGATGAAGCCCTAAAATTAAAGGCTGATTGGGGTAAAGCCTATTTCAATAGAGCTGTAGCAAAAAAAGAGGCTAAAATGTATCAAGCCGCGATAGAAGACTTCGAGAAATGTTTGAATCCCATAGATTCTATAAAAGATGTGTATTACAACATGGCTCAAACCTATGTATTATTAAAAAATAGCGAAAAAGCCCTTTCAAATTATACCAAATCTATTGAAATGAATGAAAGTGTAGCTCAAGCCTACTATTTTAGAGGAAATGTGTATTTTAATGATAAAAAGTATAAAGAGGCAATTGAAGATTTTAGTAAAGCAATTGAAAATAAAGCAGATTATGCTTATGCTTATAATGATAGAGCTAGTGCCAAGAGACAAATTGAAGATTATGACGGTGCAATTGCCGATTACAATAAGGCCATACAACTTGATGGTCAAATGGCATTTTCGTTTAACAATTTAGGGTCAGCGTTGCGTAAAAAAGGCGACATTAAAAGTGCCATTGATAGCTATACCAAGGCAATTGTTGCAAAATCGGATAATTACATTGCTTATAACAACAGAGGTTCTGCTAAATTTGATGCAGGTGATTTTCAAGGAGCAATTGATGATTTTACAGCAGCAATTAAAATTAAGGGAGATTATGCTTATGCATATAACAATAGAGCTGCAGCAAAATTCAAGTTAAAAGATTACAATGGTTCAATTGATGATGCCACAAAAGCCATTCAACTGAATAATGATTATGGTGCAGCCTTTTTGAACAGAGGGATAGCAAAAGAAATGATTCGCGACCCCAAAGGAGCTTGCAGAGATTGGGAAAAAGCACACAAATTGGGCAATGAATCTGCATCAAAATATATGAGCGATTGTAAATAAATCAATAAATTAAAAACAGAGATTATGAAGCATTTCATCACTATACTTTTTCTTTCGATAGGTTTAATTGTTAGGGCACAAACAGTTAAAGATGTTCCATTTGATAAAGACTTTTTTCCAAATCAAAAAGAACAATTAAAAGAGGCAAAACGATCACTTGAAATAGGCAATGAAGAATATGAAGGTAAGCGACCAGGGAGATATAAATTTGCCCTTGAGCCGTTTTTGAAGGCACATACCTTTAACCCTAACAATGCCTTGCTAAATTTTAGAATTGGCGTATGTTACATTAATGGTAGTTTTAAAATGAAATCTAAAACACATTTTGAAAAGGCTTTTGAATTAAACCCAAATGTAGATCCCGAAATTCATTACTATTTAGGTAGAGGCTATCATTTAAATATGGATTGGGATAAGGCAATAGCAGAATATCAAACATTTAAAGCTGGATTAGACCCAAAGAAAAAAGACCAAATGTCATTGATGGAGGACGTTAATAAAAAAATAGCTGAATGCAATTATGGAAAAGAGCTAGTTAAGAATCCTGTTCGTGTGTTCATTGATAATATTGGGAATAAAGTTAATACACCATATCCTGATTATGGACCAGTGATTTCGGCCGATGAGGATGTTATGTATTTTACCTCTCGTAGAAACACTACCACAGGTGGAAATATAGATGAAAATTATGATGAATATTTTGAAGACATTTTTGTAACTTATAAATTTAATGAAGAATGGGGAGTGCCTACCAATGTTGGACCTCCGATTAATACACCAGGTCATGATGCTACTGTAAACGTTTCGCCTGATGGACAAATTATGTTTACCTATAGAGATGATAAAGGTTATGGAAATATTTATCAAAGTAATTTGATTGGAGATAAGTGGACTGAACCTGAAAAGATGGCACGTGCTATCAACAGTAATGAACATGAATCATCAGCTTCAATATCCTATGAAGGAAAAACTTTATATTTTGTTAGCGATAGAAAAGAAGGTAGCTATGGAGGCCGTGATATTTATTATGTAAATAAAAATGAAAATAGTAAATGGGAACAAGCATATAACGTTGGAAACACCATCAACACCAAATATAATGAAGAAGGAGTATTTATTGTACCAGATGGAAAAACTTTGTATTTTAGTTCGGAAGGACACAGCAGTATGGGTGGTTTTGATATTTTTAAATGTGAACTTAAAAATGGCATTTGGAGTGAACCTGTAAACCTTGGTTACCCTATAAACACTCCAGATGATGATGTATTTTTTGTTATATCTGCAAGTGGTAAACATGGGTATTATGCTTCTGTTAAAATTGATGGTTTTGGTGAAAAAGACATTTATTTAATTACTTTTTTAGGTCCTGAAAAGCCTGTTCAACTTAGCAATGAAGATAATTTATTAGCTAGCGTTGAAGCACCTGTAAGTGAAGTTTATATTGCTCCAGCAGTTGAAATAAATGCCAACGCTGTAACTTTATTGAAAGGGGTTATTTCAGATGCCATTTCAACTAAACCATTAGAAGCCGAAATTGTATTAATTGATAATACATTAAATGCAGAAATTGCTACCTTTAAATCGAATAGTAAGTCAGGGAAATATTTGGTTACCTTGCCTTCGGGTAAAAATTATGGTATTGCAGTGAAAGCAGAAGGCTATTTGTTTCATTCCGAGAACTTTGACATTCCGCTTTCTGCCAGTTATCAGGAGGTAGTGAAAGATGTTCAATTAAAAAATGTGCAAGTTGGACAAAAAATTGTTTTACGTAATATTTTCTTTGATTTTGATAAAGCAACTCTAAGACCAGAATCTACTAATGAACTTGAACGGTTAACCAAACTACTGAATGATGTACCTACATTAAAAATTGAAATAAGTGGTCATACCGATAATAAAGGTTCTGCTCAGTACAATCAAACCTTATCTGAAAGTAGATCAAAATCAGTGGTTGAATATTTAATTTCAAAGGGAATTGCTAAAGAAAGATTAGAGTACAAAGGCTACGGATTATCGCAGCCTATTGCACCTAATGATAGTGATGAAGGGCGTCAATTAAATAGAAGAACCGAATTTAAAATATTAAGTAGATAACGCCAAAATCATGTTTCACATAAAAAAATTAATCTTGTTTGTGAGGTGATTTAAATCTTGGACGCCCTTCTTTATAAGGTCTTATTTGATTATTTGGCTTAGTCATTTCTGTGCTCTTTCTGTTATTAGCAATTCTTGTATGATTTGCATCTCTTGGTGTATGCTTAGGTGTACTCCTTTGATGTTGTGACTTTTCGAATTGCTTTGGTGCTTCTTTTACAGGATGATGAATTTTTAATTCGTAGGCATGATTATCGTTAACAGGAATTTTTTTACCTATTAATTTTTGAATATCTCTTAAATACTCTTTTTCTTCAGCATCACAAAATGCTATTGCCACACCGCTTGCACCAGCCCTTCCTGTACGGCCTATACGATGTACATAAGACTCAGGAATATTTGGCAACTCATAATTAATTACATGCGTTAAGTCATCAATATCGATTCCTCGTGCTGCTATATCAGTGGCGACAAGTACACGAGTAACTTTTGATTTAAAATTATTTAATGCAGTTTGTCTTGCATTTTGCGACTTGTTTCCATGTATGGCTTGGGCTTGAATATTAGCTTTTAGCAAATCCTTTACAATTTTATCGGAACCGTGTTTGGTGCGTGCAAATACTAAAATTCTTTCAATTGCAGTATCTTTTAAAATATCAAGAAGCAAATGCTTTTTATTACCTTTATCAACAAAATAAACAGTTTGATTTATTTCATCTACAGTTGAACTTACTGGTGTTACTTCTACTTTAGCAGGATTGACTAAAATGGTATTGGCCAATGAAACAATCTCAGGAGGCATCGTTGCTGAAAAAAACAGTGATTGACGTTTAGCTGGTAACTTTGCAATTACGCGCTTTACATCATGCACAAAACCCATATCTAACATGCGGTCAGCTTCATCCAAAACAAAAAATTGGATTTGTGAAATGTCAACTAAGCGTTGATTCATTAAGTCAAGTAACCTGCCAGGGGTAGCAATAAGAATGTCAATACCGGCTTTTATTGTTTCTACTTGTGAGTACTGATTAACGCCACCAAAAATAACACAAGTTTTTAACTGAGTGTTTCTTCCATAATTAGCAAAACTCTCTTGAATTTGAATTGCAAGCTCTCTAGTAGGGGTTAACACCAATGCTTTTATTGGTCTTTTACCTTGCGCTTGAGATTTATTTTGCACTAATAATTGCAAAATTGGAATAGCAAAAGCAGCTGTTTTACCGGTTCCTGTTTGAGCACAACCTAATAAATCTTTATGCTCTAATAAAATTGGAATTGCTTGTTGTTGAATAGGTGTTGGATGTGTGTAACCTTCTGTTTTTAATGCCTTCAGAATTGGCTCAATTAAATTTAAATCTTCGAACGTCATTATTTTTTATTAATTCATTTATCGCAAATAGTTATACATAACTGTTTCAGCGATAAATTGAAACAGCCAAGTATATTTATGTTAAACTTCTAATTTTTACGAAATTTACTCCGAAAGCATTACTGGAAGAAGATTGCTGAGTAAACAACAAAGCAGTAACGAGTAGTTTAATTTGTTTAATATGATGCAAAGATAGGAATAATAATTGGATATATTTAAAATTAGAAATAATAATTCAAAATGGGAATATATAAAAGCTTAAACCTGTGCAGATTTAAAAAAAACATTGTTACTATAATTACGACCTAGGTACAATGATAGGAACCATCAGTACCTCAAAAATGAATAAAAGATTATTCCTTGAAGTTATTTTGTGATGTGTAAACTTTTTTGTGTTCCTTAAAAAAAATACAGGTATTTATTGATATTGGCAATGTTGGAGTTGAAATAATGGA